>JBAWYY010000237.1:0-4906 GCA_037143285.1 Alphaproteobacteria bacterium
TCGACCCTGACCCGCCAGATTGAAGCGGGCAATGCGGAGCGCCGGCGGCGCGTGGCCGAGGCGAACAAGGGCGTTGCGCCGGAACTTGCGGCGAGCCGTCTGCCGAAGCGCGTCGCCGCGAGCGTTAGTCCGCTACGCCACAAGGCGCTTTCCGGCTTTTCGGTCGAGATCAAGCGCGCCGAGGGCGAGGCGAGGGTCGCCTATGGCGCGGTGCTCGCGCGCTCGGTGCAGGGCCGCGTACGCTTCGTGATGGTGGTGGGTGAGCGGGCGGGTGCGGTGGAAGCCGCCGCCAAAGCTGCGGCCGACGGGAATCTGTGAGCGCATGAGGCCTTTGCGTTGCGGCATCGATCCGGCAATGCTACCCCGCTCCAACATCTGAGACTTTAAGGAGCCCGCCGCCATGAAAGCCCGCGTGATCGTCACCTTGAAGTCCGGCGTGCTCGACCCCCAGGGCAAGGCGATCGAAGGCGCGCTGAAGACCCTCGGCGTTGCCGGCGTTGCCAGTGTTCGGCAGGGCAAGGTGTTCGACGTCGAGCTTTCCACCGCTGATCCCGCTGCCGCTGAAGTGGCGCTGAAGGCGGCCTGCGAGAAGCTGCTCGCCAATACGGTGGTCGAAAACTACCGCGTCGAACTCAGCTGAGGGCGGACCACCCATGAAAGTCGCTGTCCTCGTTTTCCCCGGCTCCAATCGCGAACACGACATGGCCAAGGCCTGTTCGCTGGTGATGGGCGTGAAGGCTTCGCTCGTGTGGCATGCCGAGACCGCGTTGCCTGATGGCACCGATCTCGTGGTGCTGCCCGGTGGCTTTTCCTATGGCGACTATTTGCGTTGTGGTGCCATTGCGGCGCGCGCGGCCATCATGGACGCGGTGAGCGCGCATGCGGCGCGCGGCGGGCTCGTGCTCGGCGTCTGCAACGGTTTCCAGATTCTCTGCGAGGCGGGCCTCTTGCCGGGCATTCTCATGCGCAATGCCTCGCTGAAGTTCATCGCGAAGACCGTTCACGTGAAGGTCGAGCGGACCGACACGCCCTTCACCTCGCGCTATCGCGCAGGCGAGGTGATTGGCATTCCCGTCGCCCATGGCGAGGGGAATTACATCGCGGATGCCGAGACGCTCGCCCGTCTTGAGGGCGAGGGCCGGGTCGCCTTCCGCTATGCCGAGCCGAGCGGCGCGGTCTCGGCCGCCGCCAATATCAACGGCGCGACCAACAGCATCGCCGGCATCGTTTCCGAAAACCGGCGCGTGCTCGGCCTTATGCCGCACCCTGAAAACCAGGTCGACCCGCTGATCGGGGCGACCGATGGGCGCGGGTTGTTTGAGAGCCTCAGCGACGCGCTTGCGAGCGCCTAGAGCCCCTCAAAGCTTCTCGAAATAGCGCTTATCCAGCATCACATGGATGCCCTTGTTGCCGTTCACCACTTGGGTGACGCGGACATCGGCTGCGAGCGATAACAGCGCGAAGGCCTGATCACGATCGATGCCGGCGCGCGCCGTCACAAGGTCGATCATCGAGCGCAGCGCGATCTGGACGGCAGCGTCGAGATCGGGATCAAAGGCCATGGTCATGATGCGGGTCGGCGTCTCCGCCATGGGCCAGGTGAGGCTCATGTCATTGCGCGCGGTCAGCTTGAAGCGGCCGATCAGGCCGGTTTCGACGGCGGTGATGCAGACCTCGCCATCGCCCTGGGCGCCATGAGCATCGCCGACGGAGAAATTCGCGCCGTCGACAAAGACGGGCAGGTAAAGCGTCGACCCCGCGCCGAGCTCCTTATTGTCGAGATTGCCGCCATTGCGGCGGGGCGGCAGGGTGTTGACCATGCCCCAGGCCGGCGGCGGGGCGACCGCCATGACGCCGAAGAAGGGCGCGAGCGGCACCTCGTGACCCCAGGGGGTGACCCAGACCCCGCGCGCCGCATCAAGCTTGGAATGGAACAGCCGGTAGGCCTGGATATCGTCGGGCAGCGCGCCGGAAAGCGGGCGTACGAAGGTAAAACCCCAGGGATAGTGGACATCGATGGCCTCGATCTCGACCTGGAGAACGCCGCCGGCTTTAGCGCCGGCGACCGCCACCGGCCCTGTGCAGATATGCCCGGGGAGCTTCGGGCCGCCAAAGGCCTTGTGGATCGCAAGCAGGCTGTCCGGGATGCCCCAGGAGGCCTCAGGCAAGGTCTCCGGCCCGCCGGAGACGGTGGAGATCGTGACCGTCTCGCCTGAGGCAATGGTCAGGCGGGGGGCAAGTTTGGCGTCGAAATAGCCCCAGTGAGCGGTCTCAGGGGAGGCATCAAGGCGATGGGACATGCGGGGCTCCGGGGGTAAAATCGGAGCTTAGCCAAGGCGGGCGTGAGGGCAAGGTTGGGAAGAGAGGGGCGGGGTTGTGCGGGGGGCAACGGCTCAACGCTTAAACGACCTCTACGCCTGAGGCCTTTGCGGCATTGATCAAGGCTTTGTCGAGTGTCGCAAGCGACACGCGACGGCGCTGGGCCAGTTCCAGATAGGCCGCATCATAAACCGAAAGCCCGTAGAGCGCTGCAATTTGCACCGTCGCTTTCCATGCATGCTGCGCAGTTGCGTCGTCGACGAAGATATCGAGATGGGCGAGGTCCGACAAAATCTCCGCGCACTCCGCAGCAGAAATGCGTTGACGTCGAATAGCGACAGTCAAGGCATTGGCCACTTCTAGATGCCAGAGATTCGGCACGTAGGCCCCGTCCTCTGCGACGATATCGAAGACGGCCTCAATCGCTGCGGTGCGCTCATCTCCATACACCCAAGCAAGGGTTGTAGAGCTATCGAGGACGACGCTCACGGCCGTCCCTCATTGCGATAGTCGATCCATTCTTCGCTGCTGATGGGCTCGCTCGTCCGAGCACGTCCTCGCGCACGGATTCTTTCCACCGCAGCCTTGGCCGCCGTCCGATCATGTGTGCCGTTATCTGGCACCAAACGAGCGACCGGCTTGCCGTGCCGGGTAATCAGGACCTGCTCGCCCCGCTGCACCATGTCGAGCAACGAGCCCAAGGTGTTTTTAGCGTCGAATGCACCAATCTCGCGCATGAGGTGCTCCTAACAGACCAGCTGAACCAGCTTGACTAGCTTAACCAGCTTAACATATTCGGCCAGCGCTGCTCAACCCTGGCCTTGGTTCAGGCGCCTCACCCCTTCTTCCCCACCTCGCTCCGGCAGCGCTGCGAGCAATATTTGACGTTGTCCCAGTCGCGCGCCCATTTTTTCCGCCAGGTGAAGGGGCGTTTGCAGTGCTCGCAGGTCTTGGTGGGCAGTTCCGATTTCAGCCGCATCTTGGGCATGGCGTCACCAGGGGATCGGGTCGCCGCGCCAATCGAAGAAATTGCCATTGGCCTCGGGGTTAAGCGTGTCGAGAACGGTGAGGAGGTGGCGAGCCGCAACATCTGGCGTGTGCACTTCAAGCCCCGTCGCCGCGAAGGGGGCCGAGAGCGAGGTTGCGACCGTGCCGGGGTGCAGGGCGACGCAGAGCGCCTCGCGCGAGCGGCGCGCGAGTTCGACAGAGGCCGTACGGACCAACTGGTTGAGAGCGGCCTTCGAGGCGCGATAGGCATACCAGCCGCCGAGCCTGTTATCCCCGATGCTGCCGACACGGGCGGAAAGGGTGGCAAACACCGCCTTGCCCGTGCGCGGCAGGAGCGGCAGCACGTGTTTCATCATCAGCGCGGGGCCGATGGCGTTCAGCGCATAGGAGCGGGCGAGCGCCTCGGCATCGATTTGCCGCCAGCTTTTTTCGGGCGCCTGGGTGTCGTCGTGGAGAAAGCCGGTGGCATCGATGACGAGGCGGAGTTCGCCGAGGGTGCTCGCGTGGTTCACCGCGCGCTCGAGCGAGGCTTCATCCAGGAGATCGATGGCGGGAGCGCTTTTACGGCTAAAGCCGACCACTCGGGTGAAGGTCTTGGCCCCTTCAAGCGCTGAGAGCAGCGCGCTGCCGATGCCGCCGGTCGCGCCAAACACCACGGCAACCCCGCCTTGGGAGAACGAGCGGAGCTCAAGAGGGCCGTTGCCGTCGCTCATGCGCCTTGCGCCTCACGTTTTGCCATAGAGGGAATGCGGCCATGCGCATGAGCTGCGCATGCCGATTTTGGTCGGGAGGAAGGCGAGTTTGGTCGATAGCTCAGCCGCAAAGGGCCAAGGCCTCACTCGCCGGCGGCGAGCCGCTCGTTCAGCGCATCCGCATCGATCGCGTGACCGGCGCGGTCACGCTTCGAGGTGAGATAACGCACGTTCTCCAGCGTTGGGCGTCCGATCACCCGGCGCTCCGAGACGACTTCCAACCCGGCGTCTTGCAAAGCGGCCGTCTTGGTCGGGTTATTGGTCATGATATCGACCTTGGTGATGCCCAATTGCTTGAGCATCTCGGCGGCGAAATCGAAGCGGCGCTGGTCCAGGTCAAAACCTAGGACCTCATCAGCATCATAGGTATCCCAGCCCTGGGACTGCAGCTTATAGGCACGCATCTTATTGGCGATGCCGTTGCCGCGGCCTTCCTGGTCGAGATAGAGCAAGATGCCGCCGCCATTGGTGGCCATCCAGGCGACCGTGTCGCGCAGCTGGTCGCCGCAATCGCACTTTAACGAGCCGAAGAGGTCGCCGGTGAGGCAGGCGGAGTGAAGCCGCACGGGTACGGGCACTGAACGGTCGGGCTTGCCGACGAGGATCGCCACTTGGTCGCGCAGGCCTTCGCCGCCACGAAACACCACAAATTCGCTGTCATGGGCAAATTCCAGCGGTACAGGCGCGCGGCCGACAATGCGGATCGCGCGGGCCTGTTGGGTGCGGTAGCCCATGATCGCCGCACTCGTCACCTGGTCGATGACGCTACCGGCGAGCACGCTCGGATCAACCGGCACAACGATGACGGCGGGCACGGTGAGGGCCAA
>JBAWYY010000238.1:0-4902 GCA_037143285.1 Alphaproteobacteria bacterium
CTTTGAGGCGCGTATGCCCTTGAGCGTGAGTGGCGCCAAGACCCGAAAGGGGTTGGGACGACCGGTCCAGGCTCATGCGGAAGTCTCAAGCGCCAAACTCAGCGGGATCACGCTTTACGAACCGGCGGAGCTTGTCATTGCCGCAAAGGCCGGCACGCCGGTGTCTGAGGTTGTGGCGACGCTTGCCGCCAAGGGGCAGCGGCTCCCCTTCGAGCCGATGGATCATCGCGGGCTTTATGGCACGCTTGGGGAACCCACTGTTGGCGGCATCGCTGCCGGCAATGTGTCGGGACCTGCGCGGATCAATCTCGGCGCTGCCCGTGACTCCATGATCGGGGTGAAATTCGTCAACGGTCGAGGCGAGGATATCGTCTCCGGCGGGCGTGTGATGAAGAACGTCACGGGCCTCGACTTTGTGAAGGCGCTCGCGGGCTCCCACGGAACGCTGGCTGTTTTCCACGAGGTTTGTTTCAAAGTGCTGCCACTTGCGGAGCGCGAGGCAACCTTGGTGCTGGAGGGGCTTACCGACGAGCGCGCGGTCGAGGCGCTCTCGGCAGCCCTTGGCTCACCGTTCGAACCGACGGGGGCCGCCCATTTGCCGGCCGCGGGATCAACAATTGCCCGCACGATCATTCGGCTTGAAGGGGTCCCGGCGTCGCTCGCTTATCGTATCGACGCCATGGCCAAGGTGTGGAGGCCGTTCGGCTCATTCTCCGTAATTGAATCGGGCGCCTCTGAGCGGCTGTGGCGGGATGTTCGCGATGCGGCCCCGGTCTCAGCCGGCGATGGCGCGGTGTGGCGTTTGTCGGTGACGCCGTCGAAGGGTCCGGCGATTGGCGCGACACTCAAAGAGTTGGGCGCTCGCGTCTATTACGACTGGGGCGGAGGCCTGATCTGGGCTTCTATCGCGCAGGGCAATGATGCGGGCGCACCCCAGATCCATGCGGCCGCCAAGGCCGCCGGAGGCTATGCCACGCTGATGCGCGCCAAAGACCCGCTCCGGCTCGCGGTCGATGTGTTCGACCCGCCCGCCGGCCCGCTCATGACCATGCACAAGAAGCTCAAGGCGAGCTTCGATCCGGCGGGGATCCTTAATCCCGGTCGCATGTATTCAGGCATCTGACCCCATGCAAACCACCTTCGCTCCCGAGCAACTTGCTGATCCCGTCATGGCCGCGTCGGAGAAGATCCTGCGCACCTGCGTCCATTGCGGCTTCTGCACCGCCACCTGCCCGACCTATCAATTGCTCGGCGACGAGCTCGATAGCCCGCGCGGGCGCATCTATCTGATGAAAGACATGTTCGAGAACAATCGGCCCGCAACGGCCGAGGTGGTAAAGCATGTTGATCGCTGCTTGTCCTGCCTCTCGTGTATGACCACCTGCCCCTCCGGCGTGCACTACATGCATCTCGTCGATCACGCCCGCGCCCATATCGAGAAGACCTATGAGCGGCCCTGGACGGATCGCCTCGTCCGCTCGGTGCTCGCCAATATTCTGCCCTATCCCAATCGCTTCCGCCTGGCGCTTGCCGGCGCTTGGCTTGCCAATAAGGCTTTGGCGATAGGGTCGGTTTTAGGCTGGAAGGGGCGCTTGCCGCTCTCGGCATTGCGTCATGCCACCGGCCCCATTTCGGAACGGGTGGGCATCCTCGCGCGCAGCCGCGCCATGTTATCGCTCGCGCCGAAAAGCTTGCCCATCCGCTCCGCACTTGATCGGCCCGGTGTGCATGCGCCCGAGGGTCCGCGCCGCGGGCGTGTGGCGATCCTCCAGGGCTGTGCGCAGCCCGTGCTTGCGCCTCATATCAATGAAGCGGCGGTGCGTTTGCTCACGCGCGCTAGCGTTGAGGTGGTGGTTGCCAAGGGCGAGGGCTGCTGCGGCGCGCTCGTGCACCATATGGGCCGCGAGGAGCAGAGCCATGCGCAGGCCCGGCGCACCATCGATGCCTGGATCAAGGAAATGGACGGCGAGGGTCTTGATGCCATCGTGATCACGGCGTCTGGCTGCGGCACGACCATCAAAGACTATGGCCATATGTTCAAGCACGAGCCCGACTATGCCGAGAAGGCCGCACGCGTCTCGGCGATTGCCAAGGACATCACGGAATATGTGACGGCGCTCGGCTTGCCGGCGCCGGTGGTGTCGAGCGACCTCGTCGTTGCCTATCACTCGGCCTGTTCCATGCAGCATGGGCAGGGCATCAAGGATCAACCAAAAAACCTTTTGAAGAAGGCTGGCTTCACGGTGAAGGAGCCGCCGGAGGGGCATCTCTGCTGCGGATCGGCCGGTGTTTACAACATCATGCAGCCCGAGATCGCCGAGCGGCTGCGCGACCGCAAAGTCGCCAATATCGAGAAGACACAGCCTGATCTGATCGCTGCCGGCAATATCGGCTGCATCACTCAAATCTCTAAAGGCTATGAAACGCGCGATCGCGCCGTCCCCATCGTCCACACTGTTGAGCTCTTGGACTGGGTGACCGGTGGGCCAAAGCCAGAGGCGATGATCCGCGCCGGGCTGTGATCAAGGATTACACGACCAGCGCCCCGAGTCCGTATCGGGCGCTCATTGCGCTCAGATCCTCACCGGTTACGGCCCCATCGATGATCGCTTGCGCGCGGTCGCCGAAGAGCTGCCATTTGTCGAAGGGAATTGCCCGTTGGAGCAGCGAGAGCGCTCGGCTCTGACGAGACGCAATTTCGGCGATCGGCACGACGGCACGGGTCTCTTCAAAATCCCGGCGCTTCTTGGCAAACCGTCGGTTGCGCCCGCGATCCAATTCGTAATTGGCAAATCCCTCGCCGGTTTTGAGGTATTTCATGTGCCAATAGGCAAAGCCTGAGAAGACCCGCTTAAACTTATACTTGTTGAAGTCTTCGAAGCGGCGATCATGGGTGAAGAAGGCGTCCGGTGTCATGGCGAAGAAGCCGATATCGCCATTGCCGGAGAAGGGCGTACCGGCATGGATGCCGATGCGCCCCTCGTCGTCACGCGCAAGATTGAGCCCTGAAAAGCAGCGCATACGGCCGGGTTCGAGCCCGTCACGCCTTAGACTTTCGACCATAGGCGCTAAGCCACGATCATAGGCAATGTGGTCATCATCGAGCTTCACGACGATTTGCCGGGTCGTGCGCGAGAGTGCGAAGTTCGAATAGTTCACCACCGAATGGGGTGAGTTTGCGGGCGCTGCCGCATGATCACGCGTTCCCGGCGGATGCACCCGCGGCTGATAATGAAAGATCTTCAGTTTTTCGGAGCCCAGTTCGCTTTGAAGGCGGGCGAGGATCTCAGGCGTCGCGTCCGTGCATTGATTGTGAACCACGACGATCTCGTCGAGATAGGGGGCGTGGCTCGTAATCGTATCGCCAATGAAATCAGCGCCGTCACGCGTGCGCACGAAGGCGGAAAGGCCGGGCACGCGTGTCGTCACCGCCAGATCATCGGGCGAAAACGAATAACTCTCAATTTCGGTGACGATGGCCATTGGCCTGTATCGCTCTCCTGACCGCCTATTGGCTCATGGGGGCCTCGTTAAACGAGAGCGTGCCTGGACGCCAGAGCCGCGTGGTTACCGCCAGCGCTCAATTCCATAACGGTAACATCAGGCTGGACCCAATATTGTTGCGTGTAAGTTGGCCTTGCGCACAGCCAATGCTGTCTCCGGGATTTTACAAAAAAAAATAAAGTACACGGCCATCACCACGCTTGGTGCGGGTCAATCTAATTCACATGATGTAGATTTGACATCTATCAAATAACCTCATTCATCGCGCAAACATTTGCCATGTCGAATTATGCGCCTGTCGATAGCGTCATTGACTTGATAGAATTGACCTACCACACCTGCAATTCTTTGCGGGGGCTTCGTGATAAACTCAGCATAGAAAAAAAGTTAAAAAAGGTTCAAGAGTGCAGCCAAGCTAAGTTTTTCCTCGTTTTAGACTTTCGCCCGTCTCCATCCGATCCCTCTTCTGTGATCGCTCGGTCTATAGACGCTTTCTGGGCCGGCGATTTTGACGCTGCTTTAGGATCGAATGACCTCATTGCTAATCTGATGCGCGGGCGCGGGCAACCCGTGGGCCGACTGCAAGTGTATGGAAATTCACCGGAAGCGACGCAGCATCGCATTCAAGCCGTGCTTGATCGCGCGGGCGTAGAAGATTTTACCTTCGTCCCGATTTTCAGAAACAGCGTTTTGATCGCGGGATTCGGCTGGTTTTTTGTCCATGCTGCGAAACCGTCGGTCTCCATTCTCGTGGCCGGACTGTTGGGCCCTGTCGTACTTGAAACGGCTGAGCGCTTTTCCTCCGGTGCGCAGGATGATCTGCCCCGCGTCAAATTGAGCCGGCGCGAGATCGAATGCTTGAAATGGGCCGCTGAAGGAAAGACCAGTTGGGAAATCGGTGCGATCTTGTCAGTAGGAGAGCGCACGGTTCACGCCCATCTTGCTCGCGCGACACGTAAGCTCGCCGCTGCCAATCGCATTCAAGCGGTCGCCAATGCGTTCCGGCTAGGCCTCATTCGCTAGCGTCTGCAACCCGATAGCAGTCGGCATCTATCGCCGATAGGTTGTATTATTACATTGAACTTTTTATGGGTTGCATGAACTCTCCCCAAGCGCAGCTTAAGGGAGGAAACCATGTCTGTGCTTGTTACCCTCGACATATTTTCAGGTCGCGAGAATCCCACGTGGATGTTGAGCGAGGATCAGGTCAAAGATCTGGTCGGACGGCGAAACCGCAACAAGGCGGCCTTCGTTCGCGGTGCGTCGCCAAGCGTGCTCGGCTATCGCGGCTTTTCGCTTCGCGAGGCGCGCAGCGATACCGGTGCCACCCTTGCCCAGGCCGCCGGCCGGACCGCCTTCTCCGGGCGTGTGGCCGACGGCGAGGTGGAGGAGTTTCTC
>JBAWYY010000239.1:0-4837 GCA_037143285.1 Alphaproteobacteria bacterium
TGACGCAGGCGCTGCCATCGTCTGCCCCAATGACGATTTCCTGACCCTTTTCCCTGAGCGGATCGCGGCCTTCGGCCCGACCAAATGTAAGCTCCATATGCTCCGTGTCGCGCCCGCGGCGCCCATGCCGCTCGGGGCGGCCGTCATGTCCGATTTCGGGCTCGTGCGCTATCTCGGCTATGCCGCCTTGCCAGAAGCGCAAGCGCTCAAAGCGCGCTTGTCGGCGGAGGCCAGCGCCATGCTCGACCACGGCGTCCATCTTATCGTGGTGCAGTCGGGTGACGGGTCGCTGGTGGTGGGCGACAGCCACCATTACGGACCAACGCCCGAGCCTTTCTCGCCGAGCTTTGTTGATGACCTCATCCTCAACGAGATGGATGAGGTCCTGGCTTTGCCCGGTCGCACAGTCACCGAGCGCTGGACCGGCATCTACCCCTCAGGCCCCGGCGTGATGTTCACCGATGCGCCGCGCCCGGATGTGCGGCTCGTCATGGTGACGTCGGGCACCGGTGCTTCGACCAGCTTTGCCATCGCGGAAGAGACAGTCGCCGATCTGTTCGGCGGGCCTGCGCCCGCTCACGCGAGCGGCGTCTAACGCCTCAAGCGGCTTTAGCGGCTTCGATCTTCGAGATGGCGTCGACCACGGCATCGAAGGTGAGCAGTGTTGACGCGTGGCGGGCCTTATAGTCGCGCACGGGCTCGAGAACTGCGGCTTCCGCAAAGCGCCCCTCCGGCGGACGACCACCCTCTTTCAGCATGGCGCGCATTTGCAGGCGGGCGGTCCTCAGCTCATCGGCGCTCGCCCCGATCACATGGCGCGCCATGATGGAGGAGGCAGCCTGCCCCAACGCGCAGGCCTTCACATCATGGGCGAAATCGACCACCACGCCGTCGGCCATCACGAGGTCCACGGTCACCGTGGAACCGCAGAGCTTGGAATGGGCGGTAGCGCTTGCCTGCGGCGCACTTAGGCGCCCAAGGCGCGGAATATCAGCAGCAAGGGCCAGAATTCGCTGGTTGTAGATGTCATCCATCATGGTCTCAGACCCTCGGCCCGCGCTTGTTTTGAGGTGGGCGCAAACATTCATGCGTCATTCATGAACCTTCACCATATATGGCGCCGTTATCCCGTACGGAAGTGTCGACGTCACTGTGGCATAGTGAACGACATCAAAGGGGTGTGACAATCTGTCACAGTCTTTTGACAGTTGCGAAGTGGTCCACAGCCCCCCTCACACGCATATACGGTCGGTCATTGACCCTGGAGTTTCACATCATGGATGCCGTCGTTAAGACCCTGGCTGTCGTCAAGGGCTCGGAGGCAAAACATCGCCGCCCGTCGCGCGATGAGGCGGAAGCCGCTGTCCGTACGCTGATCGAATGGGCGGGTGATGACCCGACCCGGGAAGGCCTTCTTGATACGCCGAAGCGCGTGGTGAAGGCTTGGGAAGACCTGTTCAAGGGCTATCGCCAGTCGGCGGCCGATGAACTCGGCACGATCTTCGAAGAGGTCGGCGGCTACGGCGATATCGTGCTCGTGCGCGACATTCCATTCCACTCCCATTGCGAACATCACATCGTGCCGATCATCGGGCGCGCCCATGTCGCTTACTATCCCCGCGAGGGCGTGGTGGGCTTGTCCAAGCTCGCAAAAGTCATCGATATCTTCGCGCGCCGCCTGCAGACGCAGGAGAATATGACCGCCGATATCATGAATGCGATTGAGGACAATCTGAAGCCGCGCGGCCTCGCACTGCTGATTGAGGCCGAGCATATGTGCATGTCCATGCGCGGCATTCAAAAGCAGGGCGTGTCGACCATCACCACAGGCTTTACTGGCCTCTTCAAAGACGATCCAAATGAGCAAGTGCGGTTCATGACCATGATCCGCGGCTTCCGCGGCTGAGATTTCAGCGCGCTGCCTCAGCTAAACGCCCGCCCCTCGGCGGGCGTTTTCATGTCGGCCTCAAGCTGCGCTACAAGGGTCCGCCAGTCCGAGTGAAGGAGCCCCCCATGTGCGAGCAATGCGACGCGATCTTCGCCAAGCCCGGTTCGAAGGCCGAGCTTGAAGAAGGCGCGGTCTTCACGCCGCGCTTCGGTGCCGATGGGCTGATCACGGCGGTCACCACGGAGGCCGAGACCGGCGCGCTTCTGATGGTCGCCCATATGAACGAGGCCGCACTCGCCAAGACCATCGAGACGGGTGAGGCATGGTATTGGTCGCGCTCGCGGGGCGAACTCTGGCACAAGGGCGCAACCTCCGGCCAGATCCAGACGGTGTTGGAGATGCGCACTGACTGCGATCAGGACGCGATCTGGCTCAAGGTCCGCGTCGGTGGCGACGGCGGCGCCTGCCATACCGGGCGAAAGAGCTGTTTCTACCGCCGCGTCGAGCGCGGCGATGCGCTCATCTCAACCACCCTCATGCGTGACGATACGGTCGCTTAGCTGCCGGCGACATAGTCCTGCAGCGCGCGGGTCTCGCTCTCCATTTGGGCGAGACGGGCTTTCACCACATCGCCGATGGAGATGATGCCGACGAGCTTGTTGTGATCGACGACTGGCACGTGGCGGAACTTACCCGCTGTCATTTTCTCCATGACGGCATTGATGGAGTCCTTCGCCTCGCAGGTCACCACCTCGCGCGTCATGGTCTCGTCCACCGTCCGGTCGAGGGAGGCCGCACCATAGGTCGACACGGCGCGGACGATATCGCGCTCCGAGAGG
Organism: Alphaproteobacteria bacterium; assembly: GCA_037143285.1. GTDB lineage: Bacteria > Pseudomonadota > Alphaproteobacteria > Rhizobiales > Phreatobacteraceae > Phreatobacter. Next base: position 2,728 of record JBAWYY010000239.1, read on the forward strand.
ATCCCGGCGACCGAATTTGCGGGGCCTTTGACGACGATGGCGCCGATGCGGCGGGCGGCGAGCATGTGGGCGGCATCCGCGAGACTTGCGCGCGGATCGATGGTGGCGACATCAGCTCCCTTGGCATTCAAAATGCTACGAACAGTCATGACAGGCTTCTCCCATTGCTGTGTGAGGCGCTCTCTTCCGGAACGTGCTTCCCGTCTTATGGCGGGTGACAGAGCATCTGCCTGCTTCAGGTCCTGCACAAGGGTGTCGTCGTGCGGTGCACAATGGGCTGTGTCAAAGCGCCGCAGAAATCTTTTTGGCTCCCGGCGCGATTGCCCCTTGTCAAAGCTCTACGCGATATTACTTAGGTGATTGAGGGGCGACGCCCTTCTTCCCGTTTCGACCTTGGCCGGTGGTGCAAACCACCGGCCTTTTTCTTGTTTCGCGCGAGATAACTCGCGCATCATGCCGCCGATTTCAGGTCGCAGGCTGGGATTTCATGGGGTCAAACAGAGGGAATAACAGCAGTCCCGCCAGAAATCCGCCGAGATGGGCCTGCCAGGCAACCGCGCCTTCAACGCCGGGCATCGGGAGGCTGGCGGCCCCAAACACCACATTCATAATGACCCAGAGCGCGATGATGCCCATGACCGCACGGTTTCGAACGAGTTCGCCAAGACCCAGCGCGGGCACAAGATAGGCCGCCGGATCCGAGGAGAGGCGTCCACCCAGAGGCCCACCGGGCTGGAACACGAAGCGCAGGGCCGCGGCGGTAAAGCCGGAGACGGCGGCGGAGGCGCCGACCATGGGTACGAATTCAGACCCGAAAGCGATGAGATGGGCGAGCGCGCCGGCGGCCGCCGTCACCGCAAACAACAATGTGCTGCGAAACGCGCCCAATCGACGCGCGACCGGGGAACCGAAGACCAAGAGCCACAAGACATTGACGCCCAGATGCACCCAGGATCCGTGGAGGAAGGCATAGGTGATAAAGGTCCAGGCATCGGCAAATGTTCCGCCAGGAAAGCCCCAAGAGGTCGCAAGCGAGGCTTCATAGCGCGTCGGGATGAAGGCGAAGGTCAGGAGAAACTGGACGTCGGTCTCAGGATCGAGCACGGCCATCCGATAGCCATGGATGACACCCATCGCCAAAGCCAGCGCCACAATGACCGTCGGGACGTTCAGGATCGGTTCGCGATCGGACAAGGACACCAGTCTCAGCGTTTCTTCGGAGCAACTGGTTAGACGCAGGGTCCAAAAAAGAAAAGGGGGAGACCTACAAGAGGCCTCCCCCGGCTGGAGCGTCACGGGCGGCGAACCGCCCAGATCGTCACGTCTCCCTCTCCTCCTGTCCCCGGAGAGATGCCTGAAGTGATGCGGACCGTCGGTGGTGTCTTGCCGGGGTCCGAAACCGTTTGGACGAGACCAAGACATCACGGCGCCGCCTGAGACGCAATCGAAACCAAGTCTTAACCTTAATCGCCAGGCCGCCAGCCGTTTGTCGCCTGTGCCATTTCGGGGCTGGCACGGGCCATGCAATTCCCCTCTCAAACCCGCCGGATCCACTCAACTCTGTTTCGCGGTGGGACGGACCAGTCAGGAGGAAGACGCCATGCGCCACACTGCTTCTCGCACCCTCTATGCTCACTGGGATGCTCTCCGCGGCGACCGCCAGGCGCCTGATCGCGCGGAGATCGAGCCGCGCAGCCTCGCCACTGTCCTCGCCGACACCTTCGTGCTGGAAGCCGATGCCACGGGCATGGCGCCCTACCGTCTCGCGGGTTCCAAGATCTGCGCGCTCTTCGGCCATGAGATGACCGGCCTGTCCTTCCTCGCCCATTTCCAAGGGGACGATCGCGAGACCGTTGATCGGGCCCTAAAGGACGGTGGCGAGAACGCCGCCATCATCACCATCGCCGCCCGCGGCATCACCGAGGGTGGGCGCGAAGTGGCGCTTGAGATGATCATCCTGCCGCTCGTTCATCGCGGCACGCTGGGCGCCCGCTTCATCGGCGCGCTTGCGCCCTTCGGAGACACGTTCTGGCGCGGTCGTGATGCCATCGTCGAATTGACGCTTGAGCATGTGCGCCTCTCCTGGCCCGATCAATTGGCCGCCGCCAAG
>JBAWYY010000240.1:0-4829 GCA_037143285.1 Alphaproteobacteria bacterium
CTCTGCGAGTACCATCAGCGCCAATCCCTCCTTCGTCGACAGGGAGTATTCGCGTAGAAAATCCTCAATTCCACCGAGCCCGCCGACCTTGGTGCGGATCGACGTGATCAGACGGCTTGCAAGGGCATCGATCCTCGCCGCCGCCGCAGGTTCATCGAGCGGAGCGCTCAAAAGCCTGCGCGCGATATCCTCGTCTGGTTCTGCATAGGGCGCACTGAAGGGCGGAAGTGGCGCGGTCACGATCTGCCTCCAGGGACGGGATTGTGGAGCGCCCTTAGTCTAGCATCTACAACCCCGGCCCAAAATGCTCGACATGGGTAAGCGCACGATCAACGGCCGCCCGCGTATAGGGCAGCGGCACATAGTCGCCGCCCGCCCAACGGCTCATCAGATCCCGATAGTGGGGTGAGTCGGCCCGCCCCGATTGGCCGGGAGTGTTGATCACCTGTGAACGGTCGAAATCGGCGAAATCAACCACGAGCCGGAAGGATGATCCCATCATCACCCGGAAGTCGCTGGGACGATAACCCGTATGCATGGGCGTAACACTCGAGCCCCCGGTTGGGACGGGGCCAATTGACCAACGCTTTGCCGTCTCAGGGTCCACAAGGCTGGATAGCGCGTGATCGAAAGCACCGTGGTGCAGGCGTCCCCAGGCCCAAGTGGTCGGATCCGAACCGAGAAGGGTTCCCACTTCTCGATAAGCCGCGGCCAATGTTTGGGTGAGCAGGCGATTGCGGCCCTCAATCGGATCAGATCCAAATCGGCCATCCGGCCGTTCAAGCACTGCGAGGAGACCCTCCACATCGCCTGGCGGCATGAGCGAGCGCACGGCCTCAGGCACAAGCGTCGCAAACATCGCCTTGCGCAAATGACGCGTCCACCAGACTTCGAACAGCGCTGCCGCCGGCGAGGCGACAGTGAGTGCGTGATTCCAGGGCTTGAGCAGAGCAAGCGCTGCCGCAGCATCGGGATCATCGCTCGACATTTGTCCGAGCAAGGCCCCGATGCGGCGCGCTGGGATGGACGTGACGTCGGTCTGAAGCGCTTTGGATGTCGCAACGCCATGCGGTTTTGCGCACGACAAGACCTCTTCGAGCCGGGTTGCTCGCGACCGATCAACCCACTCAAATCCGAGGGGATGCGCGTGATGGTCCCATCCCTCCGGCACATTCATTTCATTGGCCGAAAACACGAAGCCGCGCGGCGGATTGACCACCAGCGGCATGGCTGAAGGGTCGCGGAACCCCTGCCATTCATAACGGCCGTCGCCTGGGACCGGGAGCAGGCCATCATGCCCATGGCGAATGGGATTGATGCCCGCAGGCATCCAGGCAACGGTGCCAGCCAGATCCGCGTAGACGAAATTGACCGATGGCGTGCCCCACCGTTCCGTGCCGGCGCGAAACTCGGGCAGCGTCTTGGCGCGCATGAGCCGGAGCGTCCCCATATAGGGTGCGGTCCCGGGCTCGGTCCACACAGTGCGGATCGCATAGGCGCGATTGGCTTTGTCGTCGCGATGGACCACAGCGCCATGGCGGGTAAAGGCAAGTCGTAGAACCTGATCGGGATGGCCTTTCACCGCCACCTTTTCCTCAATGATCCGGAACTGCTCCCAGCCATCGGGTCCGCGGTAGCGGGTGAGATCGGCGGGATCGGTTTCGACAAAAACCACGTCTTCCTGATCGATGTAGAAGATCGTCAGCGCCCAGCCGATCTGGCCGTTGTGGCCTATGGCGATGCCGGGAACACAGGGCTCACCCGCACCAATGATATCAAGCGTTGGACAGGAGAGATGCACCACCATGCGCAGGCTCGGCAGGCCGTGAAGGCGATGCGGGTCGGAGGCCAAGATCGGAGCGCCAGTATCCGTGATCGCGCCTGAGATTGCCCAATTGTTGGAGCCCGCGAGCTGCGATTCAAAAATGACGTCCTGGAGGTCCGTCACCCCGCGCCAACCGGCCGCATCTTCGAGACGAGCATCCATGCGCGCCTTCGTGAACGTGACATTGGCGCCCGCGAGCTTGAACAGGGACAACACTTCGAGCGGGATGGAGGAGACGTCGGTTCCGGCCGGAATCGTTGGAACGATCTCCGGCTCCAGAAAGCGGCGAAGAAGATCCGTCTTGTGATCGGCGCCCGCTAGGACCTGAGCCCGCAACACCTCGGAAATGGCGTTGCGCGACAGGGAATGGGTCCGAATGCGCAGGGGGTCTGCCGCCTCCCAACGCGCGGGTCGCGTCCCGAGCACGCCGAACTCCGGTGGCAGAAGTGTGGGGTCATGCTCCACCTGATCGATGAAGGCGTTGATGCCGGCCACAAAGGCCTCGCAGATCGCTTGAGTCTGAGGCCCATAGGCGGCAAATTCAGCGCCCATGTCACCGCGATAGACGAAGAGCCGCGAAGCGCGATCCTGTTCCAGGAAGCCTGGACCGAAATCGGCTGCCAACAGGCCTAACCCGCGCTTTCGCCACAGATCAATCTGAAACAGGCGCTCTCGGGCGGCATTGTAGCCCTGGAGGTAGAATAGATCGTGCTCGTTTTCGGCGCGAATATGAGGGATCCCATGGGCATCGACGCCGATGGAACCGGATGCGAGTAGGCCTGGAAGACTTTGGGGCATAGCGGGACTGGGGTCTCGGTGAAACGCCGGAGCTTAGGCGCAGGATCCGAACGGCGAAAAGGCTCTGATTCGCGCGGCAGGCGCGCGGCACTAGCGCGTGAGGGAAAACAGGCGCCGTCGCAATTGCACCATGTTCCCGCCGTCAAATCGCGACAGCCCCCGTTTCATTGCCAGAGATCAAACTTCCGGCGTGCTATTCGACGAAGGATAATGCGCCTCTTTCCCAAGGCGTGCTCCATCTATATGGAGTCGCGCAGGGTCGGTGCTCAACCGGCTCGGACACTGAGGACATCATGGCGCTTCAAGCCGAAGACGGCGGACTTTCGCAGCCTGGCCGTCGAACCCTCGCGCTCCCTGCGACGACTGCGCCGGTGCGGATTGAGGTCAAGAACCTGATCGTCGTGGTGCTCTATCACCTCGCAGCACTTCTGGCCTTTCTGCCGTGGTTCTTCAGCTGGACCGGCGTCGCGACATTTATTGCCGGGATCTACATTTTCGGGGTTCTCGGCATCAATCTTTGCTACCATCGGCTCCTGACACACCGCAGTTTTGCCTGCCCCAAATGGTTTGAGCATCTGTTGGTCGTGCTTGCGGTTTGCTGCGTTCAGGATCCGCCGGCACGCTGGGTCGCCACCCATCGTCTGCATCATCACCATGCCGATGAGCAACCGGATCCGCACAGCCCCCTGGTGAGCTTCTTCTGGGGCCACATGGGTTGGATCCTCGTCAAAAACCATGGCCTTTCGCCGCTCGCACTCTACGAGCGCTACGCCGCCGACATCATCCGCGACCCCTTTTACATCTGGCTCGAGCAAGGCAATGTCTGGTTCCGAATCGTCTTGCTGTCGTGGCTGGCGTTCTTTGGGATCGGCACGCTTGGTGCGCTGGCCTTTGGTTCAACGCTCGCGGAAGCCCTGCAATTCGGCGCGAGCATCCTCATCTGGGGCGTTTTTGTGCGGACGGTCTGTGTCTGGCATCAGACGTGGGCGGTGAATTCCATTGCCCATTTCTGGGGCTATCGGAACTATGAAACCGAAGATGATAGCCGGAACAATGTGTTCGTCGGCATCGTCAGCCATGGCGAGGGCTGGCACAATAACCACCATGCAGACCCGCGCTCGGCACGCCATGGCCATCGGCGCTTCGAGATCGATTTTACCTATCTGATCATTCGCGGACTGGCCGCGATCGGCCTTGCGAAGAACATCGTCAAGCCTCGAAAGTCGTGGTGACGAAGGCCTCAGACTGCCGATATTGACCTGGCATAGTCGTCTTGAACCGGTCGCCATGCATTCCAATCCACCCGCCCGGCCTCGCGAACTAAAGCAGTAACGATGGGGGGCGAGGCTCTCCGCCGCACGGTAACGAGTCCGGTATCTCGCCAAAATTCAGGTTCGACGAGCGGGCGTACTGCTAGACCCGTCTGGGTGATCGATCGCTCGGGAAAGAATCCGTATCCAAGACCGGCCGCCACCATGGACTGGATCCAATCGTCACGGTTCGACCGATGGACAACTTCCGGCGCAACCCCTTGTGACGCAAAAACAACGCCCGCAGGAGCATCAAGTTCGCAGTCCGAGCGCATGATGTAACGCTGTCCTGCGAGGTCTTTGACGCGAACGACATCACGCAGCGCGAGGGGGTGGCTGGGGCTGACGATAATCATAACCCGCTCGCGGAATAGCGGAACGGTATGGAATTTATCATCATCTTCACGACCAACCATGCTCGTGAAGGCCACATCAATATCCCCTTTGACGAGGCTATCGAGGGTTTCATCCTGGGTTCCATCGACAATGTCGAGCCGCAAAGTAGGGATTGCTTCGCCAAGGTGAGACAAGAGCTGGTTGGATTGCGCACCCGCGATCGTGCACATCACGCCGATACGCAACCGCGGGCGCAAGTCTTTCTTGAAACTACGAGCGATTTCAGTTGCTTCTTGAGAGCGCCGATACACGTCCTCAAGATAGGGGCGCACGAGCTGACCGAGTTCGGTGAGATGGGAATTGCTTCTTTCGCGCCGGATCAACTGCCCGCCAAATTCGTCTTCGAGATTACGAATAGCGCGCGTGAGAGCAGGCTGGGATACGCTGCAGCGCTCAGCCGCTCGGGTGAAATTCAAGGTCTCACACACTGCAAGAAAATATCTGACTTGGTGAAGTTCCATAGCAGACTGTTTGTGCGGATTACCCGACCACACTCCCCC
>JBAWYY010000241.1:0-4797 GCA_037143285.1 Alphaproteobacteria bacterium
AACCCTCGCTCACCGCCCTCGGCCCTTCGCCGCAGGTGTCCTGGCGCGTCGGGGCTGATCATGCGGATATGACCCGCGCGCGCCGTCCGGCTCATCCGGTGACGATGGCCGCGATGCCGAAGCCGATCACGGCGGACCTCGCCCGCTCCGCGATGATCGTGATCGATATGCAGAACGACTTCTGCCATCCCGATGGCTGGCTCGCGGGCATTGGCGTCGATGTTGCCCCGACACGCGCACCGATTAACCCGCTGAACCGCCTTCTGCCTGTGCTGCGCGGCGCGGGCGTGCCGATCATCTGGGTCAATTGGGGCGCACGACCGGACCGCGCGAACCTCTCGCCCGCCCTTCTTCATGTCTATGACGGCGCGGGCGTGGGCAAAGGCCTCGGCGACCCCCTCCCCAATGGCAGCCCCGTGTTGACTGAAGGGAGCTGGGCCGCAGCCGTTGTCGACGAGCTCGACCAAGCGCCCTCGGATCTGCGCGTATCCAAGCACCGCATGAGCGGATTTTGGGACACCCCGCTCGACCAGATCCTGCGCAATCTCGATGTCACCACGCTGTTTTTCGGCGGCGTGAACGCCGATCAATGCGTGCTCCATACCCTCGCGGACGCCAACTTCCTGGGCTACGACACGATCATGATCGAGGATTGCTCGGCCACCTCGTCGCCCGCCTATTGCTGGGACGCAACCCTTTACAATGTCAGGACGATCTTCGGCTTCACGGTGACGTCGAGCGCGCTGATCACCGGCCTCGACCCGTCCAAATGAAGGTGAGCACTCAGCTGACTCGCATGCGCCGGCCGAAACGCAAAAAGCCCGGGGCACGCGCCCCGGGCTTTCGCTAAACCTAGGCCGAAAGCCTCAGATCAATAGCGATAGTGATCCGGCTTGAACGGGCCCTGCTCGGGCACGCCGATATAATCAGCCTGTTCCTTGCTCATCTTGGTCAGCTTCACGCCGAGCTTGGCGAGGTGAAGGGCTGCAACCTTCTCGTCCAGGAACTTCGGCAGCGTGTAGACCTTGTTGGCATACTTGCCCTTGTCCTTGTTCGCCCAGAGCTCGATCTGCGCGAGCGTCTGGTTCGAGAAGGACGAGGACATGACGAAGGACGGATGACCCATGGCATTGCCGAGGTTCACAAGGCGGCCTTCCGACAACAGGATGATGCGGTTGCCCGACGGGAACTCGATCTCGTCGACCTGCGGCTTGATGTTGGTCCACTTGAAGTTCTTCAGGCCCGAGACCTGAATTTCATTGTCGAAGTGGCCGATATTGCAGACGATCGCGCGATCTTTCATGTTGCGCATGTGATCGACAGTGATGATGTCCTTATTCCCGGTGGCGGTGACATAAATGTCGGCGCGCGGCATGGCATCTTCGATGGTCGCAACTTCATAGCCTTCCATCGCCGCCTGCAGAGCGCAGATCGGATCGACTTCCGAGACGATGACGCGAGCGCCGGCCTGACGGAGCGAAGCCGCCGAGCCCTTACCCACATCGCCGAAGCCGGCGACGAAAGCGACCTTACCAGCCATCATCACGTCGGTGCCGCGGCGCAGCGCGTCGACGAGCGATTCACGGCAACCATAGAGGTTGTCGAACTTCGACTTGGTGACGCTGTCGTTGACGTTGATGGCGGGGAACAGGAGCTTGCCTTCTTCGGCGAGCTTGTAGAGGCGATGCACGCCCGTGGTCGTCTCTTCCGACACGCCCTTGATGGCGGCGGCGACTTCGGCGAACCAGCCTTTGGGCTTGGACGCGAGCATCTTCTTGATCAGCGCGAAGAAGATTTCTTCTTCTTCAGAGCCCGGCTTGTCGAGGAACGCGGTGTCGCCCTTTTCGGCCTTGAGGCCGTAGTGGACGAGCATGGTGGCGTCACCACCATCGTCGAGGATCATGTTGGGGGTGCCGCCGCCGTGCCAGTCGAACAGCTTGGCGGTGTAGTCCCAGTACTCAACCAGGGTTTCGCCCTTGTAAGCGAAGACCGGGATGCCGGCAGCCGCAATGGCGGCAGCAGCGTGATCCTGGGTCGAGAAAATGTTGCACGACACCCAGCGCACATCGGCGCCGAGCGCCTTCAAGGTCTCGATCAGCACCGCCGTCTGAATGGTCATGTGCAGCGAGCCGGCAATGCGGGCGCCCTTCAAGGGCTGCGAGGGGCCATATTCCTCACGGATCGACATGAGGCCGGGCATTTCGGTTTCAGCGAGTTCGATCTCCTTGCGGCCGAATGCGGCAAGCGAGATGTCCTTGACGATATAATCTGGGGCGGCGGCCATGGTCAGGTCCTTAGAGCAGCGTCGCGGCGCGACACAAAAACGCGAGGCGTCAGGGTCAGACCCCAACGGTACGGCCGGGCGTGTAGCACGAGCAGTAGGATGAGGCAATAAAGACATAAAGATTTCTTTATATCTCTATGCGCTCGCCGAGGCGGTCCGAAAAATTGTTAGGGGTGATGAAAAAAACTTACCCAGCCCCCTCGTCACAACGGCGTCTCTAAGTGTTAATAGCTAAGGATTGATCCCAGGACGGCAGCATGCCGATCATGAGGTCAGGTGAGGCGGTAACACCGGGAGCCCCCTTGAGCTTCGATTGGGATTTAAAATGGCTCGTCGACTTTGCTCGGACCAATGCGGTCTGGGCGGCCCCCATCGTCTTGCTCATCTCGTTTTGTGAATCGATCATCTTCCTATCGATCCTGATCCCGGCCTCGGTGATCTTGATCGGGTTTGGTGCGCTGATCGCAGCCGGATCCCTAGAACTATGGCCGATCCTGCTCGCGGCAACCGTCGGCTCGGCGCTGGGCGATTGGGCGGCCTATTGGCTCGGCCATTCCATGAAGGGCGGCGTTGCCCGCATGTGGCCGATCAAAAACAACCCGAACCTGTTTCACCGTGGCGAGGCCTTCGTCCATCGCTTCGGCGCCATGTCCATCGTGATTGGTCGCTTTATCGGCCCTCTTCGCGGCGTCATCCCCATGGTCGCAGGCATCTTCGCCATGCCGCAGACCGGGTTCCAGATCGCGAATTGGTGTTCGGCCGTGCTTTGGGCTGTCGTCTGGCTCGCGCCCGGTTTCTTGGTGGTCAAGGGCTGGGCCATGTGGTGACGCGCTCGCGCGTTACCTTCGCACTCTAAAGACTACCGCGCACATTCCGCGATTAAGCCTGCCATGAACGCATCGCATTTCGCGAGTTCGGAGATTTCGATCCATTCGTCGGGCTGGTGCGCCTGAGCAATATCACCAGGCCCGCAGATGACCGTCGAGACCCCGGCCTGCTGAAACAGTCCTGCTTCCGCGCCATAGGAGACCACCTGCACGCCATTGTCGCCGGTAAGACGCCGTGCGAGCCGCTCGGCCTCACCATCCACTTCGCGGGTGAGGGCAGCGCAGCCATGTCGGCGAGTGACCGTCACGCCCGTCTCCGGATGCACCGCCTTCATGGCAGGCTCAATTTCCTCGCGAATATAGCGCTCGTAGTCGTCGACGATCACATTGGCATCGTCGCCCGGCACGGTGCGAATGCCTGTGATGATGTGGCAGTCGCGAGCGGTGATGTTATGAGCGGTCCCGCCGTTGATGCTACCGACATGGAGCACGGTCCAGCCCGGCTCGAAGAGCGGCGTTGGCCCCTCGCGTTCGGCTTTGGCCTTAATCGCAAGATCGCGATCTTCCCACCACGTCACCAGCCGAGCGCCGACGAAAACGGCGGAGACGCCGGTATAGCGATTGGAGGAGTGAACCTCGAAGCCGCGCACATGGGTCGCCACATGCATATAGCCCTTGTGGCCTGTGACGACCTTCATGCGTGAGGGTTCGCCGACAATGCAGACCGACGGCTTTACCCACTCACCGCCGAATTTCGCGGCCATCACCCGGGCGCCGGCCATGCGAATTTCCTCATCCGCCGACAGGCAAATATGGATCGGGCGCTTCAAATCGGCTTTCACCATGGCAGGCACTGCGGCCAGCACCGAGGCATCGAAGCCCTTCATATCGCAGGCGCCGCGACCATAGAGCTTCGAGCCCTTAGCGGTCAGCGTGAAGGGGTCCGTGGTCCAGGGTTGGCCGACCACCGGCACCACATCCACATGCCCCGAGAGCATGATACCGCCGTCGGTCTTTGGCCCGACCGTGCAAAAGATATTGGCGTTTCGGCCATCTTCCTGCGGCACGACTACGGGCTCGAGGCCATAACCCTTGAGATAGTCGACGACGAAGTCGACCAAATCCAAGTTTGTGGCGTCCGAAACGGTTGGAAAAGCGACGAGCTTTTCAAGAAGGTCAATGGTAGCTGTCATGGCTCTGACAAGAGCCCTCGCCGCGCCCGCCGTCAAGGTGGTTGGGTACCCCGAGCGCGCTCGCGGCCAGGCAAGGCCCCTACCCGCTGCCCGCAATTGACCTTTTGCGCTGGCTCGCCTTCACTCCATCTCTAAAGCTTTGGAGATCCCCATGCCTGTTCTCAATTCGATCGCCGATATGAAGGAAGAAGTCACCGCCTGGCGCCGTGACTTCCACGAGCACCCGGAACTGCAGTTCGACGTCCATCGGACCGCAGCGATTGTCGCCGACAAGCTGAAGGAATTCGGCGTCGATGAAATCGTCACCGGCATCGGCAAAACCGGCGTGGTCGGCGTCATCCGCGGCAAGACCAACACCAAGGGCCGTGTGATCGGACTACGGGCGGACATGGACGCGCTACCGCTGACCGAAATCACCGGCCTCCCCCATGCCTCTAAGGTGCCGGGCAAGATGCACGCCTGCGGCCATGACGGTCATACCGCCATGCTGTTG
>JBAWYY010000242.1:0-4792 GCA_037143285.1 Alphaproteobacteria bacterium
CTTTCGAGCGCAATGTCGTTACCGGCACCCGCCTTGGTATTGCGCGCGGCATTAATGCGCTGTGGAACAAGGGCGGCCTGCAATACGCTCCGCCGATCCGCTGATCGCGAGACGCATTACTATAATACCAAGAGCCGGGGCGCGCGAGCGCCCCGGCTTTTCTATGCCGATGCCAAAAATATGCGCATAAACTAGAGGCAGACTGCTGCTGCTTTGTGCCAAGTTCGTTTTTTCATTCGAGAATTCGATGAAATATGTTAAAACACGGACATAATTTGGCCTCGACATCACGATTGCGCCGGGCCACGATCTCTTTGACAGTCCGGTGACCACAGGCCCCCGATGGCAAGCCGTCGAGAAGGGTCGCGCCGGACGTGACAGGGGACGGGCATGACCGATCAAACGTTGCCGGGGCGCGCGAGCGAACCGCCTAAGGTCGCATTCTTTAACGACCCGAAGATCCGGGGCTATCTGTTCCAAGCCATCGCGCTTGGGATCCTGGTCTTCATGATCTATGGCGCGATCGACAATGCCATTACGAACTTGCGCAACCAACGCATTGCCGGCGGGTTTAACTTCCTGAACACAACGGCGGGCTTCGGGATTTCCCAGGCCTTGATCCCCTGGAGCGAGGCCATGAGCTATGGCCGCGCCTTTGTGGTGGGCCTGCTCAATACGCTTTTGGTGGCGGTCGTTGGCATCTTCTTCGCGACCCTGTTGGGCTTTGCGGTCGGTGTGGCGCGCCTCTCGCGTAACTGGGTGATCGCGAAGATCGCCTATTGGTATGTGGAAGTGATCCGGAACCTGCCGCTGCTGTTCCAGATCCTCTTCTGGTACCTGGCTGTGCTCGCCACCATGCCGACGCCGCGCAATTCCATTTCGGTCTTCGGGCTCTTCTTTATCAACCAGCGCGGCGTCACGATGCCGAAGCCGGTTTTTCAGCCTGGCGGTGAATTCATTGCTTACGGCCTGATCCTTGGCATCGTCTTGGCCTTCGTTGTGAGGGCCTGGGCGCGCAAGCGTCAGGAAGCAACAGGCGCTCAGTTTCCGGTGGTCCCGGCGATGATCGGTCTGATCCTCGGGCTGCCTGTGCTCGCCTATCTCGTCATGGGCATGCCCTTGACCTTTGATTATGCCCAGCAGGGTCGGTTCAATCTCACGGGTGGCGTCACCATCATCCCCGAGTTTTTGGCGCTCGTTTTGGCCTTGGTCGCCTATACCGCTGCCTTTATTGGCGAGATCGTCCGCGCGGGTATTCAGGCGGTGAGCCACGGCCAGACTGAGGCCGGACGGTCTTTGGGCCTGCCGGAAGGGCGGATCCTCAATCTCATCGTGATCCCGCAGGCCCTGCGCGTGATTATTCCGCCATTGACCAGCCAATACCTCAACTTGACCAAGAACTCGTCGCTGGCTGTCGGCATCGGCTATCCCGACATGGTGTCGGTGGGGGGCACGATCCTCAACCAGACAGGCCAAGCCATTGAAGTCATTGGCATGTGGATGCTCTGTTACCTCACCATATCGATCGTCACGTCGGTCTTTATGAATTGGTACAACCAACGCATCGCGTTGGTGGAACGGTGATGGGTGAGGGCACGATCATGACCACTTCCTTTGTCCGTTCCGAACTCGTCAAACCCATGGCCCCGCCGGTTGCGCTGGGGGGTCCGATCGGCTGGATGCGCGAGAACCTGTTCTCGTCGATCCCCTATACGATCCTCACCATTGTGGGCGCCTATGTCGCCTTCATGGCGCTCTACACCTTCTTCGACTTCACGATTTGGCGTGCGGTCTGGGTGGGTGCCGATCGCGATGCCTGTCTCGACGAGAAAGTAGGCCGCTCGGTTGGCGCCTGCTGGCCCTTCATTACGGCGAAGTTCGGCCAGATCATGTATGGCTTCTATCCGGCGGAAGAGCGCTGGCGGGTTAATCTCACCTATATCGTGGCGGTCGCACTGCTCGTCCCGCTGATGATGCCGTCTTTGCCCTTCAAGCGCGAAAATGCCATCGCGTTTTTCTTCCTCTTCCCGATCCTGGCCTTTGTGCTGTTGGTTGGCGGATCGATCATTGATCCCTGGCTCGTCGTATTTGGATGGCTCGCCGTCCTCGTCGGCATCGTGCTCCTCGTGTTCTATGTGATGAGCGTGGTTGAAAAGGCACCGAACCAGCAATTGATGATCTATGGCGCAGCAGCGCTTGTTGCCGGTGTGCTTCTGCTTCTAATCGCTCGGACCTCTGCCTTCGATTATCCGGCGTTGCCGGTTGTCGAGACACGGCTCTGGGGCGGCCTGTTGGTGACCCTGGTGGTGGCCACCACAGGGATCGTTGTCGCGCTTCCCATCGGTGTGGCCCTTGCCCTTGGTCGTCGCTCCAAGCTGCCGATCATCCGCATGTTGTCGATTGCGCTAATCGAGCTCGTGCGCGGCGTGCCGCTGATCACCGTGCTGTTCTTTGCGACCTATATGCTGCCGCTTTTCCTTGAGCGCTCGCCCGACGCGTTGCTGCGTGTGCTCGTTGGCGTCTCGATCTTCTCTGGCGCTTATATGGCGGAAGTGATCCGCGGCGGTTTGCAGGCGATCCCGAAGGGGCAGTTCGAAGGGGCCATGGCGCTTGGTCTCAACTATCCGCGCATGATGGGGTTCATAGTCATGCCGCAGGCACTGAAACTCGTGATCCCGGGCATCGTGAACTCGTTCATCGGGCTGTTCAAAGATACGACGCTCGTGTCGATCGTCGCGATTTTTGATTTGCTGGGGGGCTTGCGCGCCGGCTTTGCCGACCCACAATGGGCTAGCCCCGTGACGCTTTACACGGGCTTCGCCTTCGCGGGGATCATCTACTTCACGTTCTGTTACTTCATGTCCCGGTATTCGATCTTCATCGAGAACCGTCTCAACACCGGACGACGCAAATAAGCGTCGCCGCCCCCTTCCAGGAGCCCAATCCGATGTCCATGACCGCCACCGCCTCCATGCCGAGCACGACCAATGAAATGGCCGTCGAGATCACTGGAATGCACAAATGGTATGGTGAATTCCACGTGCTGAAGGATGTGAACCTTCAGGTGCGGCGCGGCGAGCGCATCGTCATCTGCGGGCCGTCAGGCTCGGGCAAGTCGACCATGATCCGCTGCATCAATCGCCTTGAAGAACATCAACAGGGCAAGATCGTCGTGGACGGCATTGAGCTGACCAACGACTTGAAGAAGATCGATGAGATCCGCCGCGAAGTCGGCATGGTGTTCCAGCACTTCAACCTTTTCCCGCATCTGACGATCCTCGAGAACTGCACGCTTGCGCCGATCTGGGTGAAGAAGATGCCGAAGAAGGAAGCGGAGGAGGTGGCGATGCACTACCTCAAGCGCGTCCGTATTCCGGAACAGGCGAACAAGTATCCGGGCCAATTGTCCGGCGGTCAGCAGCAGCGCGTGGCGATTGCCCGCGCGCTCTGCATGAGCCCCAAGATCATGCTGTTCGATGAGCCGACCTCGGCGCTCGACCCGGAAATGGTCAAGGAGGTCCTTGACACCATGGTGGGCCTCGCTGACGAGGGCATGACCATGCTCTGCGTCACCCACGAAATGGGCTTTGCCCGCCAGGTCGCCGACCGGGTGATCTTCATGGACTATGGCCAGATCATCGAGATGAACGAGCCCAATGCGTTCTTCTCCAATCCGCAGCATGAGCGCACCAAGCTGTTCCTCAGCCAGATACTGCACTGATCCCATTAGTTGGGGCGTTTTGGCCGCATGGGGGTGCCCCCTCGTGCGGCCTTTTGCGTTTCGGATGCGACTACAGGACGCCAAAGACCTGTGCTAAAGGGCCGGCATGGCTCAGCTTTCCTCAGATCATTTTGCGTTCGGTGGCCAATTGATGGCCGTGGAAGAGGCGCTCGCGCGTGTCGGTGCGGGACTGAAACCGGTGGCCGAGACCGAGACGCTGAGCCTGCTTGATGCCGATGGGCGGATTCTTGCCGCCGACCTGATCGCGCCGGTCAGCCTGCCGCCCTTTTTCAATTCGGCTGTAGATGGTTATGCCGTGCGCTTCGCCGATTTGGACCCGGCAGGTGCGACGCGGCTGCCCATCGCGGGGCGGGTTGCGGCGGGCGCGGAACTTGGCCGCGCGGCGGGTGCCGGCGAGGCTGTGCGCATTTTCACCGGCGCGCCGATGCCGGAGGGCACTGACACCGTTTTCATGCAGGAAGACGTGCGACTTGACGGGGAAAGCGCGATCTTGCCGCCCGGGTTGAAGCAGGGCGCCAATTGCCGGCCGGTGGGCGAGGATTTGGGTGAAGGGACTTGCGCACTGCGGGCGGGCCGGCGGCTGACACCGGAAGCTGTTGCGCTCATCGCAGCACTCGGCATCCCCCGCGTGACGGTGCGGCGGCGCGTGCGGGTTGCGGTGTTCTCCACCGGCAATGAGATCGTCTCGCCGGGAGAAAAGCTTCCACCGGCCTCACTCTATGATTCCAACCGGTTCACGCTTCAGGTTCTCCTGAAGCGGCTCGGGTGCGAGGTCACCGATCTCGGCATCCTCAAGGACGAGCCGGAGGCCTTAGCTGCAGCACTTCGAGACGCGACGCGGGGCCACGACCTCGTGCTCACCTCAGGGGGTGTCTCGACAGGCGAAGAAGATCACGTCAAGGCGGCGGTGGAGCGGGTCGGGGCGCTTACCTTCTGGCGCCTCGCCATCAAGCCCGGGCGTCCCGTTGCGATGGGCGTGATTGAGGGGGCGGCCTTCATCGGCCTTCCCGGCAATCCAGTGGCGGTCTTTGTCACCTTCGCCCATGTGGT
>JBAWYY010000243.1:0-4790 GCA_037143285.1 Alphaproteobacteria bacterium
GGCCTAGAAAAACTCTGCTTGGGGAAGGAGCCGAGCGCGACCCAGTCCATGGCGGCAACCAGAACAGCGGTGACGATCGCCGCTTCAATGGGGTCCATGACAAGCGCGAGGAGCGGGATGCCCAGGATCGCCAAGCCGCCGCCAAAGGCGCCCTTGCCAAACGCCATGAGGAAACTTGCGGTGAAGCCGACAAGGTAAAACAGCGGATCGGCGGGGAAAGCGGGCATCTCTGAGTTCTACCGAGCCGGGATGGCCAGAGCCATCACGCTCTCCGCGCGGCGGTCCTGCGGTCGTGTTCATGCACACAAAAGAACCGCCGGGGACGCGTGACGTCCAAACCGGCGGTTAGTTAGGTTCCGTCGCGGGGCTGGAGGGGATGGGAAGACCCCGCCGAAACCAAGGGATCAAAGACCAGAGGCCGACAGCGACGCGGTCTTTGCGGCGGTCGGATGCGCTACCGACTTCGGCTGCGCCATGAACCGACGGGGACGGCGAGCGCCAGCGCGGGTGGCGACGATCAGGGTCGGATCTTCCAAGAGGCCGACCGCGGTGGCATCTCGAAGATCACCTCGGGTGAGACCGAGGTCGGCCAGCATTTTGTCATCCATCTCGCAAAGCGATTGGAAATCTGCGCGGGACTGCCGCCAAGCCGAAAAAGCGACGAGGACGGCACGCAGGCGGTTCGCAGTCTCGGCAAGAGCGGACGAGATGAGGGCGATAAGCGACATGGTGGCCTCCTTCAGGCTAGAAAAACGCTTCCCGCCCGGCGCGAGGGGTTCTCGCCGGCCTCTCCCGGGGTCGGGATCGGGGGACACGTTTGATGGTGGGAGATGTAGCAGATCGCTATTGATCGATAAAACGAATGTTTGTAATCTAACACATCAGAACACGTGATCTATCACCTGAAAAGGCAGCGCCATGGCCATCCTGCTCGATATCGATCAATTGCGAACCTTCATCGCCATCGTTGAGACGGGATCGTTCACGCGGGCGGCCGAAGTGGTGCACAAGACCCAATCCGCCGTGTCGATGCAGATGAAGCGGCTGGAAGATCGAATTGGCAAACCCATTTTCGAACGTGATGGACGCGCCTCGAAGCTGACCGAGGATGGCTCACGCCTTCTCGACTATGCCCGCCGCATCGTGAAACTGAATATGGAGGCGGTCTCTGCCTTCACCGTCGCCGAACTCACCGGCCGTGTACGCTTAGGCGTGCCGGATGACTATGCCGACCGCTATTTGCCGGAGATCCTCGCGCGGTTCTCGCGTTCAAACCCGCGCGCCGAAGTGACGGTCGTGTGCGAGCCCTCACCCATGTTGGTGGAATGCCTCAAGGCCAATGACCTCGATCTCGCCATCATCACCCATTCCCGCGAAAAGGGGCCGGCTGAGATCTTTCGGCGCGAGCAATTGCTTTGGGTGACCTCCACCCGCAGCTCCGTTCATTTGGATACGCCGGTGCCGCTTGCGGTCGGGCGCCCCACCTGCGATTGGCGCCGCAATGCCTGCGAGCGGTTGGACGCGGTCGGCCGAAGCTATCGGATCCTCTATGCCAGCTGGAACTCTACCGCTGTGGGTGCAGCCGTCATGGCGGGTCTGGCTGTCGCCGTGCTGCCGGAATCAGCGCTTCGGCCGGGGATGCGGGTGTTGCAGGCCGCAGACGGCTTCCCGCCCTTGCCGGCGGTGAATATCGGGCTCCTGCGCAATCCCCATGAGCATTCGGCACTCGCCAATGCGCTCGCCGACCACATCATTGCCGGTCTCGACAACATCACCGGCGAGATTCAGGCGGCAGAGTAACGGTACCTGAGGGTGCGACATGGCGCGCACCGCTGTCCGCGCGATGAGCGCTTGGCGCTCACGAAAGCTTCGGTCATTCTAGGGGACAAAGCTGCAACGTAATGCAGCTGACCCGGAGGATGACAATGCTTGATCGCCGTTCCCTGCTCGCCGCAGGCGCTGCAACGCTCGCCGCACCTGCGCTTGCGCAAGAGAACTTCCCCAATCGGCCGCTGACGATGATCGTCCCCTTCCCGCCGGGTGGGTCGACCGATGTGCTGGCGCGTGTGATTGGCGAGCGGCTCGCCGTGGGCCTCGGCCAACCCGTCGTGATCGAGAACCGCCCAGGGGCTGCCGGCAATGTCGGCGTCAACGCCATCGCGCGTGCCCAACCCGATGGCTATACCTTCGGCGTGTCCACCATTGGCCCGCTCTCAGCCCATCTTGCGCTCTATCGCACGCTGCCCTTCGACCCGCGCACCGATTTCACCTTCCTCGCCGACATCTACGAAATCCCCAATGCCTTCGTGGTGAACCCGCAGAACCCTGCGAAAAACATCCAAGAGTTCATCGCTTGGGCGAAAGAGCGCGGCCCCGGCAAGGTCACCTTCGGCACACCGGGCATCGGCACCACTGGCCATCTCGGTACGGAGTTCTTTTCGCGCAAGACCGGCATTGAGCCGCTGCATGTACCCTATCGGACGGGGTCGGTGGCGGTCCAAGACCTCATCGCCGGCCGCATCGACTTCATGTTCGACAACCTGCCGACGATCATCGGCCAGATCCAGGGCAATCAGGTGCGCACCCTTGCAGTCTCAACCGCGAAGCGCTGGCCGGGTCTGCCGGATGTGCCGACCATGATGGAAAGCGGCGTTCCCGATTTCGATGTGACCTCGTGGTCCGGCATGATCGCGCCGAAGGGCCTGCCGGAACCCATCGCCCGCCGACTCATTGCCGAGCATGTGAAGCTCGCTGATGATGTCGAGTTTCGCAATCGCTTCCTCGGCATGGGGGCGATTGCCACCATGAAGGGGCCGGATTTTCTGCGGGCCCGCATGGAGGCTGAAATCCCGCGCTGGGCGGAGGTTGTTCGCGCGTCAGGTGCCCGCGTCGACTGAGGAGAGAGCGATGGCCATCGCAGCACTTCGCACCGACGACGCCCGCTTTCGCGCTCTCCCCGATTGGCCCTATGCGCCCCACGGGATCGAGACGCTGCCCGGTCGCGAGGGATTGCGGCTCGTCTATGTGGACGAAGGGCCGCGCGATGCCTCAACGACCTTCCTGTGCCTCCACGGTCAGCCGAGTTGGAGCTATCTCTATCGACGAATGATCCCGGTTTTCTTGAGTTCAGGCGCGCGCGTCGTGGCGCCCGATCTGTTCGGCTTCGGCCGTTCGGATAAGCCGGTGGATGAGGCTGTCTATACCTTCGACTTTCACCGCGAGACGCTCATCCGCTTCGTTGAGGCGCTGGATCTGAACAACATCACCCTGGTGGTCCAGGATTGGGGCGGCATCCTGGGGCTCACTTTGCCGCTCGCTTTTCCGCATCGGATCGCGCGGCTCATCGTGATGAACACGACGCTTGCCGTCGGTGCGGAACCGAGCGAGGGCGTCATGGCATGGCGGGCTTACGTGGCACGCACCCCCGATCTTCCCGCGGGCGCGCTCATGAAGCGCTCAACGCCGCATCTGACAGAGGCAGAAATGGCCGCTTATGACGCACCATTTCCGGACGCGACCTATAAGGCTGGCGTGCGCCGCTTTCCTCAATTGGTGCCGATTGCGCAGGATGATCCAGGCGCCGCGATCTCACGGGAGGCGGCGACATGGTGGAAGACGGATTTCAGAGGCCGGTCCTTCATGGCGATTGGCATGATGGACCCGGTGCTGGGGCCGCCGGTGATGCATGCCCTGCGCCGGACCATCGCGGGCTGTCCCGAGCCGATGGTCATTCCGGACGGTGGCCACTTCGTTCAAGAATGGGGCGACCCCATCGCGAAGGCAGCGCTTGCCGCCTTCGCCTGACCCTTAGGCGCTTGCCTTCAGGCCTACTGCAGGATGCGGGTCTCGCGACCGGTATAGGGGTCGATATAGATGTTGGAGGCTGGCGCGTTTCGCGTGCGCGGCACCGGCTGCCAAGTCCCATCAGGCGCTGCGTAATAGCCCGGCGGTCCACCGGTCCGAGGATCGACCCGCGGCGCGTAATAAGCCGGCGCCCGATCCTGATTGTAGTAGCGCGGTGCGGAATAAGCGGGAACCCGCTCCTCATAGTAATAGGTGGGCGCCGGCTGCACGTAGCGGGGCCGCCCGTAATAATAGGCCTCGTCCCGCTCTCGCCGACGCTGCTCGGCAATCGCCGCAGCCCCTAGTCCGATCACGCCCAAGGCAACGCCTGCGGCAATGGCAGCCCCTGCATCGCCACGGGGACGACGCCTTCGGTTTTGGGCCTCGGCGGTATCGAAGGTGGCGGCAAATGTCGCCACAACAACGGTGGCTGCGAGGAGCACCTTCGTGGTTTTCGAGAACATGGCGTGACCTCCACTGGTCCTAACCTTGACGGGCTTTGGACCGCTTGCGCGATCTCACCACAGAATGTGGCTCTTGTTGCGACAATCCGCATGGGGCGAATCCCCTAGTGCAGCAATCGGAACGACCGTCACGAAAGCGAGACAAGAATCGGCTTTGATCACTCAAAAGGTTTGGGTGGGACGGTCAGCGCGCCGGAGCCGCCTCGGCAACAAACCCGTCCGAAGGCTTGCGGCAGTTAGCCGTCGCAGCGCTTTCACAGCGGCCTGGAGGGATCCATGCGCATCCTCATCGCAACGGACGCTTGGACGCCGCAGGTGAATGGCGTGGTACGAACGCTAAGCGAAACCGCACGTGCGGTGGAAGCACTCGGCCATGAGGTGGTCTTTGCTTCACCTGAGGCCTTTTTCACTGTTCCCCTGCCATTTTATCCGCAAATTCGCTTGGCCCTCGCAACGGCGAGCGGGCTTGCCCAGCAGGTCGAT
>JBAWYY010000244.1:0-4777 GCA_037143285.1 Alphaproteobacteria bacterium
CGATCGTAAAGAGGTCCCCCGTGGCCCTGCCTGTTGCCGCCGCCGTCACCGGCGCCGCCCTCGTGATGGTTGCAAACCTGGCGCTGGTCTCGGCCACGAGCCAATTCTTCCGCAATTCCGTGGGTGTCATTGCGACCACGCTGACGACCGAGTTCACGCTCACCGCCGCCGAACTCGGCTTTCTCTCCAGCGTGTTCTTTCTGGTCTTTTCGGTGTGTCAGGTGCCAGTCGGCGTGGTGATCGACCGTTACGGGCCGCGCGCGGCGATTTTGGGTTCCGCGCTCTTCGTGGTGGCGGGCTCGCTCCTCTTCAGTGTCGCCACCGACTATCCGACCCTCATCGCCGCGCGTCTCATGATGGGCATCGGCTGTTCGACCTTTCTCATGGCGCCGCTCGTGCTCTATGCCCATGCCTTTGAGCCGCGCATCTATGCCTCGCTCACCGGCGTGCATGTGGCGCTTTCAAGCCTTGGTTCGCTTGCGGCAACCGCGCCCCTTGCCTATGCGACGGCTCTTTCCGGCTGGCGCTGGGCCTTCGTATGGGCGGCGATCATCACCGCGATCTCAGCGCTCCTGGTCATCCCCACCACCAAGGACGTTTCGGGAACCAAAGGCTCGGCTGGCACCGAAACCCTGCGCGAAACCATTTCGGGGCTCGGGGCCGCCATCCGCACGCCCGGGTTCTTGGGCCTCTTCGCCATGCAGTTCTCCACCTATTCGACCTTCGCGATGATGCTCGGCCTCTGGGGCGGGCCCTATCTCGCCCATGTCCATGGCGGCGACCTCGCAACCCAGGGCCATGCGCTTCTGGCGCTTGCCGGCGCGCAGGTGGTGGGCGTGATGGTCTGGGGCTCGGCCGACCGCTGGGTCGGTGCCTATCGGCCGGTGGTGCTGACCGCTGCGACCCTGTCGGTCGGCTGCTTGCTCGCGCTGATCTTCATCGGCCACCGCGTGGACACCACCATGACGCTGGTGCTGATGGCAGCCCTTGGCTTCGCCTGCGCCTATACGGCTGTTTTGATGGCGCATGGCAAATCGCTGTTTGCGCCGGCTTTGACCGGGCGCGGCATGACGCTCCTCAACATCGGCACCATGGGCGGCAGCTTCACCATGCAGGCGCTCACGGGGCTCGCGGTGAAGGCGGTCGCAGGCCCCGCCACGGTCTATCCGGTCGCGGCCTTTCAGGCGGCCTTCGCGCTCCAGATCCTCGTCATCATCGGCACCGCGCTTCTTTACATGAGGGCGCCCGATCCCCGCCGCGCCATGGGATGAGCGGTCAACTCTTGCTCTAAACGGTTGACGCTCAAGCGCGCCTGTGGCCCATGGCCAGCTTCGCCGGGCGCATCCCGGATCTCTGTTGGCTTGGAGACGAACCCGATGGGTCTTGGCTGGTACGGCTCGGTGCTTCGCCGCGTGAACAAGCGCGGTACCCTCATCGTGGTGTCGCAGGACGGCTCCCGCGAGACCTTCGGCGACGGCACGGCCCCGCGCGTGGTGGTGCGCCTCCACGGCTTCATGACCGCCACCAAGATTGCGCTGAACCCGGTTCTAAAGCTGGGCGAGGCCTATATGGACGGCACGCTGACGCTGGAAGAGGGCACCGAGGTTGCCGATCTCCTGAAGCTCGCTTGTACCAATCTCGAGTGGTCGCCGGATAATCCTAATTTCAAGCTCGCTCAGACCCAGCGCCGTCTGGGGGGCGTGCTCGGCCAAATCAATCGTCTCAAGAAATCGCGCGAGAATGTCGCCCATCACTATGACATCTCAAACGATTTTTATGAGCTCTTCCTCGATGAGGACAAGCAATATTCCTGCGCCTATTTCACCGATCCCGCGATGAGCCTTGAAGACGCGCAGATCGCGAAGAAGGCCCATATCGCCAAGAAGCTTCTGCTCGATCAGCCCGGCCTGTCCCTCCTCGATATCGGCTCAGGCTGGGGCGGCCTCGGCATTTCCATGGCGAAGGCGGGTGCGGCCTCGGTTCATGGCGTTACCCTGTCGCAAGAGCAATTGGCGCTTGCCCGCGAACGGGCTGAAGCCGCCGGGCTCGCCGATCGCGTGCGCTTTGATCTCACCGATTATCGCGAACTCACCGGCACCTATGACCGCATCGTCTCGGTCGGCATGTTCGAGCATGTGGGCCGTCCGAACTATCGCACCTTCTTCGAAACCGCCTATCGCCGGCTTGCCGATGATGGTGTCATGCTGCTCCACACCATCGGTCGTGCCGATGGCCCGGGCGACACCGATCCCTGGATCGGCAAATATATCTTCCCCGGCGGCTATGCGCCGGCCTTGTCCGAGCTGATGCCGCATATCGAGCGTGCCGGCTTCTATGTGGGCGATATCGAAATCTGGCGCCTGCATTACGCGCTCACCTTGAAACATTGGTACGAGCGCGCCCGCGCCAATCAGGCCAAGATCGAGGCCATGTTTGACGCGAAATTCTTCCGCATGTGGATGTTCTATTTGGCCGCTGCCCGCATGGCCTTCGAGCATATGGGCCATGTGGTGTTCCAGATCCAATTGTCGAAGCGCGTCGGTCGCTTGCCGCTGACCCGCGACTATCTCTATCCCGCTAAGACCTGAGTTTACGTCCTAAGGCGCGGGCGTCTCGCAACGCTGCGCGAGGGTGGCGAGCGCTTCATCGAGACCGCTGAGCGCCACATCCAAATGGCCGTTGCCGGACATGACGCCGAAGCTCCAGGAGAGCCTGAGGCGCTTCACGCGCTTCAGCGTCTTGATCATGTCCGGCCCGTCGCTGATCAGGGCGCGGTTTTGAAAGCCGAGCGTCCAGATGCTGCGCTGGATTGGCGCATCATCAAGCTGGACCGTAACCTCGCTGGTTCGCTCACCCGAGATGCGGGTTGCAAGCGGCACCGACAGGCTCCAGCGGGGTTCACCCTGCTTGCGGCAGGTGATCGTCAGCGAGGGGTGAAAGCTCGACGTGCCGCCGGTGCTCGTGCGCGCATCCGCGAGCACCGTGGCGCTCGTCGTCCCATTGGGGCCAGGACCGATGCGCCAACGCGCCGTCGCCGCACCCGTGGGGTCTCGCGCATTGGGCGATTGGGCCTGCGCCTCGCCGCCAAGCGTGAAGGCAAGGGCTAAAGCGAAAGCGACGATAGAGGCGGAGGGGAATCGGATGACCATGAGCTGACCTTACAAGGGATGCGCTGCAGCGCGAGCGGTGCTACATCGCGCTTCCCTTCAGCGCATGGCGTCATGGCACCTCCTCTTCTCACTCTTCAGAATATCAGCCTGACCTTCGGCGGCACGCCTTTGCTCGTGGACGCCAATATCAGCGTCGAGGCCGGCGACCGCTTGGCGCTGGTGGGCCGCAATGGGTCGGGCAAATCGACGCTGTTGAAGATCGCGGCGGGCTTTGTGGAGGCCGATGGCGGGCGCCGCTTTGCCCAGCCGAGCGCCACCATTCGCTATCTGCCGCAAGAGCCGGAACTCGCCGATTTTCCGACCACGCTTGCCTATGTGGAGGCAGGCCTTGGGCCGGGCGATGATGCCTATCGCGCCCGCTATCTCTTGGAATCGCTCGGTCTGACCGGCGCGGAACCCACCGCCAATCTCTCCGGCGGTGAAGCGAAGCGCGCCGCACTCGCCCGCGTGCTCGCCCCCGAACCCGATATTCTGATCCTGGACGAGCCCACCAACCACTTGGACTTGCCGGCCATCGAATGGCTGGAGCAGACGGTAAAGGCCTCGTCCTCGGCGATTGTGATGATCAGCCACGACCGGCGCTTCCTGGAGACGCTGTCGCGGGCGACCGTCTGGCTTGATCGCGGCATGACCCGCCGGCTCGATAAGAGTTTCGCAAGCTTTGAAGCCTGGCGCGATGAGGTGCTGGAGCAGGAAGAGCGCGACCGCCACAAGCTTGACCGGCGCATTGCCGACGAGGAACATTGGCTGCGTTACGGTGTCTCGGCCCGGCGCAAGCGCAATGTGAAGCGGCTCGCCCGCCTCCACACGCTTCGCAAGGACTATCGCGAGCACCGCAAAGCCGTGGGGCAAGTGACCATTTCGGTGACCGAGGCCGAGCTCTCGGGCAAGCGGATCGTCGAAGCCATCGGCGTGTCCAAATCCTATGGCGACCGCCCCATCGTCACCGATCTCTCACTTCGCATCCTGCGCGGCGACCGTCTCGGCATTGTCGGGCCCAATGGCGCGGGCAAGACGACGCTGGTGGGGCTTCTCACCGGCACACTTCAGCCCGATCAAGGCACCGTGACACTCGGCGCCAATCTCGCCATGGCAACGCTTGACCAGAAGCGCGAGGCAATTGACCCGGTCACCCCGCTCGCGGAGGCGCTCACCAGCGGGCGCGGCGACTATGTGACGGTGGGTGGCGAGAGCCGCCATGTGGTCGGTTATATGAAGGACTTTCTGTTCGCGCCGGAACAGAAGGGGACGCCGGTGGGCGTTCTCTCAGGTGGGGAGCGCGGGCGGCTCTTTCTCGCCCGCGCGCTCGCAAGCCCCGCCAATCTCCTCGTACTCGACGAGCCAACCAACGACCTGGACCTTGAGACGCTCGATCTTCTTGAGGAAATGCTCGCGGATTTTCCAGGGACCTTGATCCTCGTCTCCCACGATCGCGACTTTCTCGACCGGGTCTGCACGGCGGTGCTGGTGTCGGAAGGCGAGGGGCGCTGGGTCGAATATGCCGGTGGCTATTCCGACATGCTGGTGCAGCGTGGCGCGGGCGTACAGGTGCTTTCGGCAACTGCTGCCATTGCTGTACGACGGACGCTTCTTTTTCTGATTGCCAC
>JBAWYY010000245.1:0-4767 GCA_037143285.1 Alphaproteobacteria bacterium
ATCTTCTGGCATGTGATGCCGCGCGCGCCGGCGGCCACCTGCATGCGGGCGAGTTCGGGGCTCTTATGGGTCTTGATATGCGGGCGGTTGTTCACGCCCGCTGCATCGCATTGGGCCTGCACCCGCGCGATATTGCGCTCCACCTTGTCCATGTCGATGACGACGGCGGGGGTGCCGTATTCCCTGGCGATGGTGGCAGCAAGCGTGGTGGTCATGGGCAAGTCTCCTGAGGCGATCATGCTAGCGCGCCCGCGACCCGTTTGAAATGCAGGCAAGCCCTTTGCATCGCCCGCCTGCGGCCCACGCAAACCGTCTCAAAACTGTACAGTCCATTCAGTTATCGTTCAGCGGGCATCCCGCAGCTTCTGCCCATCGTTCACCCGCTGCGTGTCCGGTCTGGCACGCCCTGCTCATCGGAGTATCCACTCATGCGCTTGCTTTTCGCGTCCCTCGCCATTGCGGTGGCAACGTCCTTCTCCGGTGCCGCGAGCGCTGAGCCGCGCGCGGCCATGATCGCGCCGGTTTCAGCCGATGCGCCGGCAACCACCCAGGCCCTGCGCACGGCTCTCGGCCAGCCCGTCGAAATGCAGCGCCGTGGTGGCGGTGGCTTCCGCGGTGGCGGGTTCCGCGGCGGCGGCGGGTTCCGTGGCGGTTTCGTCGGCGGCCCGCGATTTGGTGGCGGTCCGCGCTTTGGTGGTCCCCGCTTCGTGGGTGGTCCCCGCTTCTACGGCGGACCGCGTTTCGTGGGCGGTCCCCGCTTCGTCGGCGGTCCCCGCTATTTCGGCCCTCGCCGCTATTGGGGTCCGCGCCCCTTCATTTACGGCGCACCTGTGGTGGTTGGCGCCGGCATCTATGCCGCACGTCCTGCCTGGGGCGGCAATTGCCAGCGAGTGCTTCGCCGCGACTATTACGGTCGTCCCTTCTGGGTGACGCGCTGCTGCCGTGTGGTGACGCGCTACGATGCCTATGGCTATCCGTTCCGCGCCCGGGTCTGCCGCCGCGTCTAACCTTTCAACCCTCGGCCGTTCCCTCAATCATCGCGCGGCGTTTGCCAATCTCAACCGCCGCGTGATCCATGAAGGCCCTGACCCGCGCGGTGTTGCGCAGGTCAGGATGGGTGAGCAACCAGAGCTCGCCGGCAAATTCGCGCTTGGGCTCCGACAGGGCCACCAATTCCGGAATGGTTTTGGCGATGAAGCAGGGCAGGAGGCCAAGGCCGCCGCCGGCCGCGACCGCATCCGCCAAGCCCAGCACGGTGTTGATCTTCCAGGTGATGCGATCTTCGCCCACATGCTCGGTGAGCCAGCGCGCCGCGCGGATGCCGCCGAGATTGTCGCTGAGGCCGATCCAGTCATAGGCCCGGTAGTCGATGGGATCGAGACTCGTGATCCCAAATGAGCGCGGCCCATAGATCGCCCATGGAATGGCCGAAACCCGTCGCCCCACCAGCGTCTCCGGCGGCGTGGCGGTTGCCCGGATCGCCACATCGGCATCGCGCTTGGAGAGATTGAGCGCCTGATTGCCCACCACGATATCCAGCATGATGCCGGGATAGGCCTTGCGGAAGGAGGCGAAGATCGGCGTGAGCAAATGCACCATCAAGGTGTCATTGGTGGTGACCCTGAGATCGCCCTGCGGCCTGAGGTCCTGACCGGTAAGGCGGCGTTCGAAGTCGACGATCTCCTCGGCCATGCGGTGGGAGAGCTTCACCATCTCTTCGCCCGCAGCGGTGGGCGTATAGCCACCGCGACTGCGCTCGAATAGGCGCGCGCCGAGCCGTTCTTCCATGGCGCCGAGGCGGCGGAAAACAGTGGAGGCATTGACGCCTAACTGTTCGGCAGCCCCTGCAAGCGCACGCGCCTCAGCAATCGCCATCACGGTGCGGTAGTCGTCCCAGGACACCAGCGGATTGGACATGGTCTAGCCCTCATTGATTGCATTGGTGCAAACATGAAGCGGCAAACTTGTCAATTCAATTGCGTCAATGAGCGCGGTAATCTCTCGTCATTCGGCGCCGAGAACGGCGACGATTGACCTCCCCCTCCTCGACCTTGACTCGAAGGATTACGACAATGACCGACACCCAGAATTACGGCGCCCTCGTTCTTCGCTTGGCGCTCGCCGCCATGTGGATCTCCCACGGCCTCCTGAAACTCCTCGTCTTCACGCCCGCCGGCCTCTCAGGGTTTCTGGCCTCCCAGGGCTATCCGACCTTCCTCGCATGGCCCATGATCATCGCTGAAATCGGCGGTGGCATCCTGATCGCTCTCGGCATCTATGGCCGCCAGGTCTCCGTCATCCTCCTGCCGATCCTGATCGGCGCCTTCCTCGTGCATTTGCCCAATGGCTGGGTCTTCAGCGCGGCCAAAGGCGGCTGGGAATATCCGGCCTTCCTGATCGTCGCGAGCGTCGTCCATGCGCTCATCGGTGACGGCGCTGCGGCCCTTCGCGCCCGTGCATTGGTCATCCCCGGTGTCATGACGCTGAAGGCAAGCTGAGGCTTGATCCCATTCCCGCCCGGCGTCCGACGCCGGGCGGCTTTCAATTGCTTCCACTCTCTTTGTCCGTCCCCCCACGACCTGAAAGGTCAAGACCATGGCCAAGCTCCTCTATATCGAAGCAAGCCCGCGCAAGGCGCGCTCCTATTCCATCCAGGCCGCGACCGCCTTCTTGGACGCCTATAAGGCGGCTCATCCCGGCGACACCGTCGAGGTGCTCGACCTCTGGACCGCCGATTTGCCCGTCTTCAACGGCGAAACGCTCGATGCGAAATATGCCGTCATGGGCGGCAAGGACTTCACCGCCGAACAGGCGCAGGCCTGGGCGCGGGTGACGGCTGCCGCCGACCACTTCAAGGCCGCTGACAAGATCGTGGTGTCGGTGCCCATGTGGAACTTCGGCGTGCCCTATGTGCTGAAGCACTATATCGATGTCATCGCGCAGCCTGGCCTCACCTTCGGCTGGTCGCCGGACAAGGGCTATTTCGGCCTTGTGAAGGGCAAGCCCGCCCTCGTGATCACCGCTTCCATGGGCGACTATCGTCCGGGCACGGGCGCTGAGGCCATCGACTTCCAAAAGCCCTATGTGGAGTGGATGCTGAAGTTCTTCGGCTTCGAAACCATCCATTCGATCCAGGTGACCTCCACCGCCATGCCGGATTCGGCGGAAGCCTCGCTTGCGGAAGCCAAGACGGCGGCAGTCGCGCTCGCCAAGACCTTCTGATCGCTTAACGCGTCAAACATCGTCGCGCATGCCAGGGCCGGCCCTCGTTTAGGGGCCGGCCTTTGCTATGGGCGTTTGGGCGCGACCCAGAAGGCGCTGATAAATGCGCCCGACCAGCATGAGCACGAGGCCAAGCCCAATGAAGGATAGGGCGCGCCACAAGCCGGTGAGCCCGCTCATATCGACGAGGAAGACCTTCAGGACCGCGAGCCCCACAAGAACGGCCGAGCCTATCCGAAGGCTGCGGCTTGCAAAGCGGACGCCGAGAAACAAGAGCGCGACCCCAATGGCGAGCCAGGCGGCAGAGTAGCTGTAGAGCTCGCCCGCTCCCATGGTGAAGCCCGCAAAGCCCGGCCCGCGGAATAGACTGGCAATCAGCAAGTTGAGACCATTGAAGCCGAGCAGCAGGGCCGCGACCGCCATGGCCATGGCTTCGTTTTCTCGGCCACCAGCACGGTCGAACCAGGCAATGAGGATCGCGAGCAAAGCGCCGCCGCCATAGCCAAGCAGCGCCCAATTGAAGATGGCGTGATCACCCAGCACCACACCGGTGACCCAAGGGTTCTTGATCACCAGCATCACCACGCCGATCCAGGCAAGTGTCGCAATTCTTGCGAAGGAGGCGGCATAGGCGATCACCGCGCTGGAGTGGGCGAGCGAGAGCCGCGCACGGCCAAGCGTGAAGGCAAGCGCCGTGACCGAATGGGTTGCCGCTTCCGCAAAGGAGAGCCCGCGCGGCGGATCAAGCCGCCAGCCGGCGAGACCACCAAAGGCGTGGCGCACTTCCAGGATGATGAGGAGGGCGGCGAGCAGCAGGGCGAGGCCTTCCAGCACTTGCACGGCCTGATCATCGCCGCGTCTCTGGCGTAAGAGCCAAGCCGCGCCAAAGCATGAGGCTGCAGCGCCGCCATAGCCGATGAGGAGCCAGTTGAGCAGGATGAGGTCGCCCGGCGTGCTGTTGATCACGGGGTCCCAGAGGACACGTATGGCGACAAGCACGCCGGTCACCGCCGCCACGATCCGCAGTGGCGGCAAGGCGCGCTTCGAATAGACCCAGGTGATCGCGAGCGGCAGCGGCAGGAGCGCAAGCGTCAGCCACGCTTTATCGAGGAGAAGAGTGAGGCCAAGCGCAATGGCGGCGAGGCATCCAACCGCAAAGATCGCCGAGGCGCTCGCAAGTCCGGGGCGTTGCTCGGAACGCACGCGGTAGAGCATTTCCGTGACAGGACCCAAGAGGACGGCAAGCAAGAGCGCAAGTGCCGCAAAGCGTGCGCTTGGCGCAAAGCCCGTGGTCTTGCCATAAAGCACCATAAGGATCGCCAATGGCACGATGACAGCCGTTGCTGCCAGCGTCATAACGGGTCGAGCCTCGCTAAAACGGCGCAGGAAGAGCACCGCGACTGGGCCCGCGCCGAAGATCACCGCGAAGACGAGTGACATGAGCGTTAGCGAGCTTAGGGTGTCAGGGAGATTCTGCGGCACACCTAAGGGATCAACATAGAATTGCGGGCTCACACCGATTGCCCAGGTGAGCAGAATAAGGAG
>JBAWYY010000246.1:0-4718 GCA_037143285.1 Alphaproteobacteria bacterium
GACTATCGCGGATACCGGGCTGATCTGAAGGGCGACGTTTTTGGACTGACCTTCGCGGTGCGCAAAAACACGACACGCCTTAAGCGCATGGGGTAGAACCGGGGTTGAGCAAGCGACCAAGCGGCTATTAGCGGCGGCAGCGGCGTCCCGGCACGGTTTTTTCAAGGCCTCAGGCGGAGGTCCCCATGCTGTCCCGCCGTGATACGTTTCTTGCCGCCCTTGCATCCATTGGAGCCGCCGCGCCCCTACGCGAGCTTATGGCGCAGCCCGCGCCGCGTCCCGTCGCGGGACTGCCTGCAACCAGCATCCGTCCGAAATGGTCGGTGCCCTTCGGCACTTGCGTGCGTCCTGGGCCGCTCGACACGGACCCCGGCTATCGCCAAGCGCTTCTTCACTGGTGCGACCAATTGGTACCGGAAGGCGATCTGATATGGGCGGTGACCCGCCCTCGCCCCGACGCCTTCGTCTTCGATATCGCCGACAAGATTTTGAACTTCGCCCGCGATAACGGCAAAGAGCAGCGCGGCCATACGCTGGTTTGGTACGGCGCCATGCCGGAATGGACCAAGCAAATCCGCTCGGCGCGCGAAGCCGAAAGCGAGATGATCCGCCATATCGAGACGGTGATGGGTCGTTATCGCGGACGCATCAAGCGTTGGAACGTTGTGAACGAGCCGATCGCTGACAATCCCGCATCGCGATTGGACCTTCGCCCGTCCATGTGGGTCTCAACCCTTGGCGAGGCCTATACCTCACTCGCCTTCCGCACCGCTCAAGCGGTTGATCCCGCCTGCAAGCTCGAAATCGGCGAGTATGACATCGAAGGCACTGACGTCCGGTCCAGGCGTCGGCGCGAAGCATTCCTCCGGATCATTCGGGATATGCGCGGACGCGGCGTGCCCTTCCATACCGTTGGCCTGCAGGCACATTTGCGCGGCGATATCCCCATCGACAAGGACGCGGTCTCCGCCTTCTGTGCGGAGATGCGCAGCATGGGGCTGGAGGTGATCATTTCCGAGCTTGATGTGATCGACGAGAAATTGCCTGCCGATATCGCCATGCGGGATGCCTTAGTCGCTTCACGTGCCTATGATTTTCTCGATGCTGTCCATGCCGGCACGCGTCCCGTGGCGACCCTCTCATGGGGCATTTCCGACCCCCATACCTGGGTACCCATGTGGTTCAAGCGCAAGGACGGATTGGTCAATCGGCCGCTGCCACTGGACGCCGAGTTTCGGCCGAAGCCGCTCATGCGCGTGATCGAGCACTTCGGCCTCGCGCGCGCGTGATCCCTGGAAATACCAAAGCTCCGTTGACGGAGGCCCAAATCCCTGTTCCGCTAGGGGCCAGTGGCCATAGACGCGCGCCCGGTGTTTACGAGGTGGTCGCTATGGATCCTTCAAGAGGAGCAGAGGTCAAATGAAAGAACAGGATATCCGCACAATGATCGACGGCGTCAAAGACGGCCGTCTTTCGCGTCGCGATTTCGTCTCGCGCATGATCGCCGTCGGCATCAGCGCGCCCTACGCGTCCTTGATGCTCGCGCACAATGGCGTCGCCATGGCGCAGACCCCATCGAGCTACCCGGCCCGCAGCACGAGCGGCGGCGGTGGCCCCCTGAAACTGCTCTACTGGCAGGCTGTGACCCTGATCAACCCGCATTTTGCGGTCGGCAGCAAGGATCAGGAAGGCTCGCGCGTCTTCTACGAACCGCTTGGTGCCTGGGACGCTGAGGGTAATCTGATCCCAGTTCTCGCGGCCTCAATCCCGACCTTCGAAAATGGCCTGCTTGCCCGCGACGGCAAGAGCGTGACCTGGAAGCTGAAGCCCAATGTGAAGTGGCATGACGGCAAGCCGTTCACCGCCGACGATGTCATTTTCAATTGGCAATATTCCAAAGATCCGGCGACTGCCGCCGTCACCATCGGGTCCTACAAGGACATCGTGGTTGAGAAGATCGATGATCTGACCGTCAAGGTCCTGTTCGAACGTCCCACCCCGTTCTGGGCCGACCCGTTCTGCGGCGCGGGCGGCATGATTATCCCGAAGCACATTTTCGCCGACTATATCGGCGGTAAGTCGCGCGAAGCGCCGGCCAACCTGCGCCCCGTTGGCACTGGCCCCTATCGGTTCGTGTCCTTTGTGCCCGGCGACACGCTGCGCGGCGAGCGCAATCCCGACTATCACATGCCCGGTCGCCCGTTCTTCGATACGATCGAACTGAAGGGCGGCGGTGATGCGGTCTCGGCCGCGCGCGCGGTGATCCAGTCCGGCGAATTCGACTTTGCCTGGAACATGCAGGTGGAGGACGAGGTCCTCAAGCGCATGGAACAGGGTGGTCGCGGCCAGGCCGTCATCTCCTTCGGCGGTGATATCGAGCATGTCCAGTTGAACCCGACCGACCCCAATGCGGAAGTCGACGGCGAGCGGTCCAGCATCAAAACGACCCATCCAAGCCTCACCGATCCGGCCGTTCGCGAAGCTCTCAATTTGTTGCTCGATCGCAGCTCAATTGAGCGCTTCATTTACGGGCGCACCGGCCAAGCGACGGCGAACTTCCTCAACAATCCCGAGAAGTTCCGGTCGAAGGCAACGAGCTTCGAGTTCTCGCTCGAGAAGGCCAATGCAATCCTCGATCGCGCCGGCTGGGTTCGCGGCGCCGACGGCATTCGTGCCAAGGGCGGCGTGCGCCTCCGCTATCTCTACCAGACCTCCACCAATGCGCCGCGTCAGCGGACCCAGGCGATCTACAAACAAGCCGCCCAGCGCGCTGGTATCGACCTTGAACTGAAGTCGGTGGTGGCCTCGGTGTTCTTCTCGTCCGATGTGGCGAACCCGGACACCTATACGAAGTTCTATTCCGACATTCAGATGTACACGACCACCATGACCCAGCCCGATGCCGAGCGGTTCATGAACCAGTTCTGCTCTTGGGAAATTGCCACCAAGGATAACAAGTGGCAGGGCCGGAACATCGTGCGCTTCCGCAGCGAGGAGTATGACAAGCTCTTCCGCGAGGGCGAGGCTGAGATCGATCCCGTCAAGCGCGCCGCGATCTTCGTGAAGCTGAACGAGATCATCATCGCAAGCCGCTACATCATCCCCGTCGTTTACCGGCCGAGCGTGTCAGCGGTGTCGAACCGCCTGAAGACGCCGAAGCTGTCGGGCTGGGATGTCCGGACTTCCGAACTCTACGATTGGCACACCGTCACTTCGTGACGTCACACTCACCAGACCCCTCCCCGGCTGATGCCGGGCAGGGGCTTCTGGCTGTGAAATGGACGGCAGGTGCTGAAATTTCGCGCTTGCCTTATCTTTAGGCCCATCCGTCAATAGGGCTGCTATTTGGTGCGGACTTTCCGGCCAAGACGAGCGTGTGAGTTCTCATGCTGACCTATCTGCTGCGGCGTCTGCTTATCGCCATCCCGAGCGTGCTTGGGATCAGCATCGTGCTCTTCACGGTGTTGGCGCTGGCTCCTGGCGATCCCTTTGAGGAACTTGCCACAAATCCCAATATTCCGCCGGAAGTGCGCGCTATGCTGCGCGAGAAATTCGGCATGGATGACCCTGTCTATATCCGATACATCCGCTGGCTCTCCGCCATGCTGGTGGGCGATTGGGGCTTCTCTTTTGCCAGCCGCGTCGATGTGGACACGCTGATCTTGCAGCGCCTGCCAACCACGCTAGTGGTGCTCGGATCGGCCCAATTGCTCGCGCTGTGCATTGCCTTGCCCGTAGGCATTATGGCGGCCACCCGGCCCTATTCGATCTTCGACCAGATCGCCAATACCTTTGCCTTCGTTGGCTTCTCGCTGCCGACCTTCTTCACCGGCATTCTCTTCATCCTGGTGTTCTCGATTTGGCTGGATTGGCTGCCCTTCGTCTATCGTGCTGACGTGCCGGGATCGGGCTGGCCCTGGTTCATCGCGCATGTGAAGCAAACGATCATGCCGGTAATGGTGCTGGGCCTGTTCCAAGGCGCCTCGCTCACCCGCTATGTGCGCTCGGCCGTGCTCGACGTCATCCGCCTCGACTATGTCACGACCGCGCGCGCTAAGGGGCTGACCGAGCGGGTGGTGATCGGCAAGCACGTGGTGCGCAATGCCCTGATCCCCGTGGTGACGCTGGTGGCGCTGCAGCTGCCCGCCGTCTTCGGCGGCGCCATCGTAACCGAGCAGATCTTCCGCATTCCCGGCATCGGCTCGCTTCTGATCGCGGCGATCCTTGCCAATGATACGCCGGTGATCATGGCGGTGACCTTCGTGATCTCCACCCTCGTCGTTGTCTTCAACCTTATTGCGGACCTCCTTTATGGCTGGCTCGACCCTCGCATCACCTACCGTTGAGGTGGCTGCGCCCACGCGCACCGTCTCGCCGGGCCGCGACGCTTGGCGGCGTTTTCGTCGGCATAAGCTTGCGGTCGCGAGCGCGGTTTTGTTGTCCATCATCATCTTGGCGGTGTTGTTCGGGCCGTTCATTTGGCGCGTGCCCATCGACGAGATCGATTTTACCGCCCGCTTCGTCGGGCCCTCGCCGAACCATCCCTTCGGCACCGATGATCTCGGCCAAGACCTCCTGGCGCGCATGATTTATGGCGGCCGCATTTCGCTCGCCGTGGGCCTCACCGCCATGCTGGTTGCCGTCTTTGTCGGTGTCGTCATCGGCGCGATTGCAGGCATGGCGCGGGGCAGCGTCGATACCGTGCTGATGTGGGTGAC
>JBAWYY010000247.1:0-4701 GCA_037143285.1 Alphaproteobacteria bacterium
CTCGATACTCCTTACATCCTGAGAGTCCTTCGCCCCGTGATGCGGCTTCATGCCAAGGCCGGGGCGTTTGCTTTTGGGGTGCGGCGTGAGGACGCCGACCGGCGCCCTGCCCGCGCGTCCGCGCCCGCCGGTCAAGGTCGCAAACAAGGATCCGGTGTCACGGTGACGGGTGGCCCTGCGTCATCCACAGCGGAATTTCGACTCTGTCGGCGCGAGCGGCATGTGAGTCTCTTTATCCCCGCCGGCTATCGATTCTTTGCCGACGCGCTATAGCGCTGGTCGATTCTGTCGCAAATTTGTCGTCACGACGGCGCAGATCCGTTGATGACCGGATAATTTATTCGGGGGCAAAAATGCCGCCTCAGCGGCCTTAAGCTGTCCCGCAAAATTGCCTCTTGCCGAATCTGTCTGAGATTTCCGACACTTGCTTCTGCAGC
Source organism: Alphaproteobacteria bacterium (assembly GCA_037143285.1). Classification (GTDB taxonomy): domain Bacteria; phylum Pseudomonadota; class Alphaproteobacteria; order Rhizobiales; family Phreatobacteraceae; genus Phreatobacter. The sequence continues at coordinate 438 of JBAWYY010000247.1, forward strand.
GCGACGCGAGCCCTTGGCCCCGCCATCCCACACCACATTTAGGGGTTTGTTCACTCTCAGCCCCTATATCTTGACGCCACGGACAGCTCACGCCTACGGTGAGGACGTCGAAACCGATCAGTCAGCGTTCGGGCCGACACCTCCTCGAAGCAACGACATGACCGGCGCCCTCCTGCTTGGGCGACGCGGGGAAGTGTCGTCCAACGAGGACCCTGTGGGGGCACGGGGGTAGGACTTAAATGCCCCGTCATCCCGCCTCCCCTGTGGAGAACGGGGACGACGGGGAGGGGGCGCAACAAAGTCCGGGAAGACCCCGGACGACGTGGTCCGGTGCAATGGACTGCGGCATGAGTCGGGCGCAAGGTGTCCGGCAAGAAACGAGGGATTAAGACCAATGCGGATCGAACGCCGTTACACCAAGGCCAACCAGTCGCCCTATGCTGATATGGTGTTCCGGGCTGGCATCTCGGAGATCCGCAACCCCGATGGGTCCGTGGTCTTCCGCCTCGAAGGCATTGAAGTGCCGGAGAGCTGGAGCCAGGTCGCCTGCGACATCCTCGCGCAGAAATATTTCCGCAAGGCCGGCGTTCCCGCCAAGCTGAAGAAGGTTGAAGAGACCTCGATCCCCTCGTGGCTGTGGCGCTCGGTGCCCGATGAGGCGGCTCTTGCCTCGCTCCCTGAGAAGGAGCGGATCGTCGGCGAAACCTCGTCCAAGCAAGTGTTCGACCGGCTCGCCGGCACCTGGACCTATTGGGGCTGGAAGGGCGGCTATTTCGACCAGGAGGCCGACGCTCAGGCCTTCTATGACGAGCTGCGCTTCATGCTCGCCAATCAGATGGTGGCGCCCAATTCGCCGCAATGGTTCAACACCGGCCTGCATTGGGCCTATGGCATCGACGGCCCGGGACAGGGCCATTATTACGTCGACTTCCAAAGCGGCGAGCTCGTGAAGTCGCAGTCGGCCTATGAGCATCCCCAGCCCCATGCCTGCTTCATTCAGGGCGTCCAGGACGACCTGGTCAATGAAGGCGGGATCATGGACCTCTGGGTGCGCGAGGCGCGCCTCTTCAAGTACGGCTCGGGCACCGGCTCCAACTTCTCGCGCCTGCGCGGCGACGGCGAAAAGCTGTCGGGCGGCGGCCGGTCCTCGGGTCTCATGAGCTTCCTCAAGATCGGCGACCGGGCCGCCGGCGCGATCAAGTCGGGCGGCACCACCCGGCGCGCGGCCAAGATGGTGGTCGTTGATGTCGATCACCCGGATATCGAGACCTATATCGACTGGAAGGTGAAGGAAGAGCAGAAGGTCGCAAGCCTCGTCACCGGCTCGAAGATCAATGCGAAGCACCTGAAAGCCGTGCTGAAAGCCTGCGTCAATTGCGAAGGCTCGGGCGAGGATTGCTATGATCCCGCCAAGAACCCGGCGCTGAAGCGCGAGATCAAGGCGGCCCGCCGCTCGCTCGTGCCCGATAATTACATCAAGCGCGTCATCCAGTTCGCCCGCCAGGGCTACACCGATATCGAATTCCCGATCTACGACACGGACTGGGATTCTGACGCCTATCTGACCGTCTCCGGCCAGAACTCCAACAATTCCGTCTCGCTGAAGGACGACTTCCTGCGCGCTGTCGAAAATGACGGCGACTGGAACCTGATCGGCCGCACCTCGGGCAAGGTCACCAAGACCTTGAAGGCGCGCGATTTGTGGGAGCGCATCGGGCACGCCGCCTGGGCGTCAGCGGATCCCGGCCTGCACTTCAACACCACCATGAACGACTGGCACACCTGCCCGGTGTCCGGTCCGATCCGGGCGTCGAACCCGTGCTCGGAATATATGTTCCTGGACGACACCGCCTGTAATCTGGCGTCCGCGAACCTCCTCACCTTCTACGATACGAAGGCCAAGTCCTTCGACATCGAGGGCTATGAGCATCTGTGCCGGCTGTGGACTGTCGTGCTCGAGATCTCGGTGACCATGGCGCAGTTCCCCTCGCGCGAGATCGCCGAACTCTCCTATCGCTACCGGACCCTCGGCCTCGGCTACGCCAATATCGGCGGCCTCCTGATGTCCATGGGCATCCCCTATGACTCCGACAAGGCGCGCTCGCTCACCGGTGCGCTCACCGCGGTCATGACCGGCATCTCCTATAAGACCTCGGCTGAAATGGCAGGCGAGCTTGGCCCCTTCCCGGGCTTTGAGCCCAACCGCGACTCCATGCTGAAAGTCATCCGCAACCACCGTCGCGCCGCCCATGGCATGACGGCGGGCTATGAAGGCTTGAACGTCACGCCCGTGCCGCTAGACCACGCCAATTGCCCGCTGCCCTATATCCTGCCCCATGCGACGCGTGCCTGGGACGATGCGCTGGCGCTGGGTGAGGCCAATGGCTACCGCAACGCCCAGGCAACCGTGATCGCCCCCACCGGCACGATCGGCCTGGTGATGGACTGCGACACCACCGGGATTGAGCCCGACTTCGCGCTGGTGAAGTTCAAGAAGCTCGCCGGCGGCGGCTACTTCAAGATCATCAACCGCGCGGTTCCCGAGGCGCTCCGCGCGCTCGGCTATAGCGAAGCGCAGTTGGCCGAGATGGAGGCCTATGCGGTGGGCCATGGCTCGCTGAAGCAGGCGCCCGCCATCAACCCGCAGACGCTGCGGGCCAAGGGCTTCACGGATGATGCCATCGCCAAGGTGGAAGCGCAGCTGAAGACCGCCTTCGACATCAAGTTCGTCTTCAACAAGTGGACGCTCGGCGAAGAGTTCTGCACCAAGACGCTGGCGATCCCGGCGGATGAGCTGAACGCGCCGAATTTCGACCTGCTCTCCCGTCTCGGCTTCTCCAAGAAGGACATCGAAGCGGCCAACGAGCATGTCTGCGGCGCCATGACGCTGGAAGGCGCGCCCTTCCTGAAGGCAGAGCACTATGCCGTTTTCGATTGCGCCAATCCCTGCGGTCGCAAGGGCAAGCGCTATCTGTCGGTGGAAAGCCACATCCACATGATGGCGGCGGCCCAGCCCTTCATCTCGGGCGCCATCTCGAAGACCATCAACATGCCCAATGAGGCAACCGTTGATGACTGCAAACAGGCTTACATGCTCTCGTGGAAGCTCGCGCTGAAGGCCAATGCGCTCTATCGCGATGGCTCGAAGCTCTCCCAGCCGCTCAATTCGCAACTGATCGAGGACGATGCGGACGAGGACTCGATCGAGGACTTCCTCGAAAAGCCCCAGTCCGCGCGTGCCGCTGCCTTGGCCGAGAAGATCGTCGAGAAGGTGGTCGAGCGGGTCCAGGTGATCCGCGACCGCGAGCGCATGCCCGACCGGCGCAAGGGCTATACCCAGAAGGCCATTGTCGGCGGCCACAAGGTCTATCTGCGCACCGGCGAATATGATGACGGCCGCCTCGGCGAGATCTTCATCGACATGCACAAAGAGGGCGCAGCTCTCCGCTCGCTCCTCAACAACTTCGCCATCGCCATCTCGCTCGGCCTGCAATATGGCGTGCCGCTGGATGAATATGTCGATGCCTTCACCTTCACCCGCTTCGAACCGGCGGGCCCCGTGCAGGGCAATGACACCATCAAATATGCGACCTCGATCCTCGATTATGTGTTCCGCGAACTGGCGGTGAGCTATCTCGCCCGCACCGATCTCGGCCATGTGGATCCGGGCGAGAGCCGCTACGATGCGCTGGGTGCCGGTGCCAATGAGGGCACCTCCACCAATCGCATGCTGTCCAAGGGCCTCGTGCGCGGCAAGACCGAGAAGTTCACGGTCATGGCGGGCGGCGGATCCGGCGGCGGCGCCACGAGCGCGGCGGCGAATGTTGTCACCATGGCCCGCACCCAGGGCGCAACCGCGCTGAAAGTGGACATGGAAGAGGCACCCTCATCCGCCGCAACGCTCGGCGCGCTGTTTGAGACGGAGGCGACCCCTGCCGCTTCATCCGAGCGCACGGTCTCCGACCGTCGGGCGGAAGCGAAACTGCGCGGCTATGTGGGTGACGCCTGCCCGGAATGCTCGAACTTCACGCTGGTGCGCAACGGCACCTGCCTCAAGTGCGACACCTGCGGCAGCACCACGGGCTGCAGCTGAGGACGGCGAGCCTTCTCCCCTCGCGGGAGAAGATTTTACGCAACGGCCCTTCTCCCCTTGCGGGAGAAGGTGGCACTACCTCCTTTCCGTCTCCCCTGCGGGAGAAGGTGGCCCCACCCTTCCCTTCTCCCCTTGCGGGAGAAGGTGGCCCGGAGGGCCGGATGAGGGGGC
>JBAWYY010000248.1:0-4701 GCA_037143285.1 Alphaproteobacteria bacterium
TCCAGCGCCACGCGATCAAAGGTGATCGCGCCCTTGCCCGAGCCAGTGACGGAGGAGAAAGCGATGGTCTGATGGCCGAGATGGCGCTCGGCGAGCGCATCCATATTATGTGCGCCGCGCCCGGCATCGAGCGCGTAGGACATCAGCATGGTGTCGTCGATGGGGGCAACCGAGAGGCCGTGCTGGGCGAGCACCAGGAGGTCATATTTGAGGTTCTGACCGACTTTCAGGACGCTCGGGTCTTCAGTCAGCGCCTTCAAACGGGCGAGCGCCTCGCTCGCTGGGATTTGGCCGGCGATGGGCCCCGAATCGAACAAGCCGTCGCCGGTGCGGTGACCGATGGGGACATAAACCGCGCGGCCGGGTGCCGAGCAGAGGGAAAAGCCCGCGAGCTCTGCCTGCATGGCATCGAGCGAATTGGTCTCGGTGTCGATGGCGACGACGCCGGCGGCGCGGGCCTCCGCAATCACGGCATCAAGGTCTGTGAGGGAGAGGATGCAGCGATAATCGGCGGTGTTGAAGGCAATGGCCCTGATGCGCTCGGCCGCGCGTTCGGCTTCTGCGGCAGGCGTGGCGCCGGCAGCGCTTGGCAATGCGTCGGCGGGCGCGCTGGTCGCTGTAGGACCCGCTGCAGCGGCTGCCGGCTTATCATCGCCAAAGGTCATGCGCCTTTGGCCTGTGGGTTCCGCGCGATAGCCGCCGGGTACGCGCTCGCCGCCGGTCACCAAGGCGGCGTCGGGCTCGATCTCAGCCGCATTCACTCCATAGAGATCGGCGATCTTTCGGGTGATGGTGGTGAATTCCATTGCCTTCAGGAAGGCGACGAGGCGCTTGCCGTCAGGCTTTTCCAAGCCGGTCTCATCGAGCCCCACCACGAGCGGAACGTCGCGGACGAGTTCCACGAGCTTCTTCGAGAGGCGAACTTTTGCGACGACCTCAGGGTCGGTCAAAGTCTCGCGGCGCTTCGGCTGTTTGATTTCATGGGCGCGGGCGAGCAGCGTATCGAGGTCGCCATATTCGGCAATGAGTTGGGCCGCCGTCTTGCGCCCAATGCCAGGCGCGCCCGGCACATTGTCCGAGGTGTCGCCTTCCAGGGATTGGATGTCGACGACCTTGTCGGGGCCGAGCCCCTCCCAATAGTCGGAGACGGCGCCGAGCTTGTCGGTCGGCACGTTCCAGCGCGCGAAATCATCGCCGTGAACGAGCAGGCGCTCTGGGCGATAGCCAGGCTTGCCCTTGATGCCGCTCTCGGGGTCATAAAACGCCACATGCGGCCCGACGAGCTGCATCAAGTCCTTATCGGCCGAGATGATCAGGACATCGGCACCGCGCCCCTTGGCCTGTTCGGCATAGGTCGCAATGAGGTCGTCGGCCTCATAGGTGTCCTGCTCAATGGCATGGAGGCCGAAGGCGCGGATCGCCTCACGCATCAACGGAAACTGCGGCACCAGATCCTCGGGCGGCGGCGGGCGCTGCGCCTTGTAGAGTGGGTAAAGCTCCTTGCGGAACGAGTTCTCGCTCTTATCCAGGATCATGGCGAGATGGGTCGGTTTCACGCCCAGCGCGCCTTCCTCGACGAATTGCAGGATCTTGGTGGCAAACAAGCGCACGGCGCCGGTCGGCAGCCCGTCCGAACGCGAATTATAGCGCCGGTCCTGGTTCATCGACTGAAAATAGGCGCGGAAGACGAAAGACGAACCGTCGACGAGAAAGACGCGGTCGCCAGCTTTCACCGGCCGGTGGTGGTCGCCATGCATGGGAAGGGTCCGATTCCTGGGACCCTATCATGGCGCTAGGACCGGCCTAGCGGAAGGCCCGCCCCCGAGTTGTCACCTGACGATCAGCACGGGCACATGGGCGAGCGCGAGGACTTCATTGGCCTTGCTGCCGAGGATCAGCCGTTTCATGCCGCGCCGCCCGTGGGACGCCATGACAATCAGGTCGGCGCCGATTTGGGTGGCGGTGGCCACGATGCCTTCGCCTGGCGCCTTATCCGGCACATGCAGGGTGCGAACGGTGACGCCGGCCTCGGTCGCCAGAAGGCTTGCCGCATCCAGGATCGTCTGGGCCGAGGCCGCCGCCATTTTCTCATAGGCCCCGATGGGGTCAGGGGTGCCGACACTCACCTGCTGCGACATTTCAACCGCCGACCAGAGTTCGGTGACAGTGATGACGGTGCAAGCGGCACCCTCGGATTTCGCGAGTGCCAAGCCATGGGTCAGCGCGCGGGTCGCAAGTGCCGAACCGTCGATGGCGATGAGGATGTTTTTGTACATCTGGGTCCTCCCGTTGAACGAACGACGGACCGAACGTTAAGCGCCTTTGACGCGCGCGACTTTGATCTGGTTTCGGTTGCATTCGGGCATCTGCGTCCCCATCGGCCCACAGCATTTACGCTGTGGGCCGGAACGGGTGACCCGGAGGAGGGACTTTGGGGACAGGGTCACCCTTGTCGTCTGGCGGCCGGCCTCTTGATGGGCCTGATCCGTGATCCAGACGAAAGCAGGAAGGCTGTCGTCCCTCTCGAAGTGGCACGGGCTGTCTTGAAGTCGGACAACACCGCGTCACTTCGGGGCACACCTCGCAAGCGGCGGGCCGGGTGGCCCCATTTTGGCCCTGTGGGGTCGAGGAGCTTGCAGTCACGGTTGCCGAATTCTAAACGCCCTTGTGGCTGATCTCTCGCTCCCCATCGATGCGGTCCTTCCCGCGCTCAAAACCGCCCTTTTGGGCGCGAAGAGTGCTGTGCTTGTCGCCCCTCCCGGTGCCGGTAAATCGACGCGGGTGCCGCTGGTGCTGATGGGTGAGCCCTGGGCAACCGGCAAAATTCTCGTTTTGGAACCGCGCCGGCTCGCCGCAAGGGCTGTCGCGGACCGCATGGCGTCCACCCTTGGAGAGGCGGTCGGCGGCACGGTGGGTTTACGGGTGCGCTTCGGGTCGAAAGTTTCGAGCCGCACTAGGGTCGAGGTGGTCACCGAGGGCATTTTCACCCGCATGATCCTGGATGACCCGACCCTTGAGGGCATCTCGGCCGTGCTGTTCGACGAATATCACGAGCGCTCGCTTGATGCCGATCTGGGGCTTGCGCTGGCGCTCGATGCCCAGGCGGGCCTGCGCGATGATTTGAAGCTCCTCGTCATGTCTGCGACCCTCGATGGCGCGCGGGTCGCAAGCTTGCTCGGGCAAGCGCCGGTCATCGAGAGCGCCGGCCGCGCCTATCCCGTTGAGACGCGTTACGTGGGGCGTGATCCGCAGGCGCGCCTGGAGGACGAGGTCGCCAACGCCGTTCGCCGCGCACTCCTAGAAGAGAGCGGCTCCGCGCTGGTGTTCTTGCCCGGAGCCGCCGAAATCAGGCGGGTTGCGGACCTCTTGGGCCAGACGATCCGCGATCCCTCAGTCGATATCGTCTCGCTCTTTGGCGCGCTTGATCCGCGCGAGCAGGACCGGGCAGTGTCTCCTGCGGCGAAGGGCCGGCGGAAGGTGGTGCTCGCAACCTCCATCGCCGAGACCTCGCTCACCATCGAGGGCGTCCGCATCGTGGTGGATTCAGGCCTTGCCCGGGTGCCGCGCTTTGAACCCGATCTCGGGCTCACGCGGCTTGAGACCGTGCGCCTGTCGCGGGCGGCAGCGGACCAGCGGCGGGGCCGCGCGGGGCGAACCGAGCCTGGCACCTGTTACCGCCTGTGGGAGGCCGCTCAAGAGGGCGCCTTCCCGGCCTATGCGGAACCCGAGATCCTTGCTGCCGACTTGTCGTCGCTCCTCCTCGATTGCGCAGCCTTTGGCGTGACGCAGCCGACAACGCTCGCCTGGCTTGATCCGCCGCCGAAGCCCGCCTTGACCGAAGCGCGAGCGCTGTTGGAAAGCCTCGGCGCTCTCGATGCCGATGGGCGTGTGACCGAGGCCGGCAAAAAGCTGCGCGCTCTCCCCTTGCCGCCGCGCTTGGCCCGCATGGTGGTGGAGGCGGAGAACCATCACGCCGCAACCACGGCTGCAGAGCTTGCGCTTCTTGTCACCGAGCGAGGCCTTGGCGGCGATTATAGCAATTTGGCCCATCGCCTTGACCGCTTTCGCTCCGACCGCTCGCGGCGGGCGGACGACGCGCGCCGCATGGCGGCGGGCTGGGTCCGGGGGGCCGGGCGCGATGATCCCGATCTCTCAATCGGCGCGCTTCTCTCGCTCGCCTTCCCCGACCGCATCGCCAAGGCGCGCGGCCGCGATGGCGAATTCGTGCTTGCCAACGGACGAGCCGGCGCGGTCGATCCTGCCTCATCGCTCGCGCGAGAGCCTTTTCTCGCGGTGGCCGAGATCGGCGGGGTCGCCTCGCGGTCGCGGATCCTGTCGGCTGCGCCCATTACGCAAGCCGAGATCGAGGCGCTCCATGGCGCCCGGATCGAAGCGCGTGACGAGGTGACGTTTGACCGCGCGGCCGCCGCCTTGCGTGCGCGCCGCGTGCGGCGCATGGGCGCGATTGCACTTGCCGATCAGCCGATCCCCGTGCCGGCGTCGGACGCAAACGCGCGAGCCCTTGCGGAGGGCCTTGCCGCATCGGGTCTGGAGCGCCTGCCCTGGTCGAAGGCGCAATTGGCTTTGCGCCATCGCGTGGGGTTTCTGCGCCGGGTCGACGAGAGCTTTCCTGACCTCTCGGACGAAGCCCTTGCGGCCTCGGTCGCCGACTGGCTCGCGCCTCATCTCGGCGCGAAGACA
>JBAWYY010000249.1:0-4696 GCA_037143285.1 Alphaproteobacteria bacterium
TTCACCTGGGTGTCAGCGAATCCGCAGAAGGGACAGCGCAACGGGGCGACCCTCCGAGCTTACGAATAAATCGGGAAGCGTGCGGTCAGAGCCTTCACTTTTTCGCGGACGTCGCGCTCGACCGCCGCATTGCCTTCCTCAGAATTGGCTTTCGACAAGCCATCTAGGGTCTCGATGATCAATTCGCCGATCTTCTTGAACTCAGCGATGCCGAAGCCGCGCGTCGTGCCTGCAGGCGTGCCGAGACGCACACCGGAGGTCACGAAGGGCTTCTGCGGATCAAAAGGAATGCCATTCTTGTTGCAGGTGATGTAAGCGCGCCCAAGGGCTGCTTCCGAGGCCTTGCCCGTCAGGTTCTTCGGACGAAGGTCGACCAGCAAAAGGTGGTTGTCGGTGCCGCCAGAGACGATATCGAAACCGCCGGTCTTCAGCGTTTCCGCAAGCGCTTTGGCATTGGCGACAACCGAATGAGCGTAGGTCTTGAAGTCCGGCCGCAGGGCCTCAGCGAAGGCAACAGCCTTTGCCGCGATGACATGCATGAGCGGGCCACCCTGAAGGCCGGGGAACACCGCCGAGTTCATCTTCTTTGCGAGCGCCTCGTCATTGGTGAGGATGAGCCCACCGCGCGGCCCGCGAAGCGACTTGTGGGTGGTCGTCGTGACAATATGGGCATGCGGGAAGGGCGACGGATGGGCCCCACCAGCGACCAGTCCCGAGAAATGCGACATATCGACAAGGAGATAGGCGCCAACAGCGTCAGCGATAGCGCGGAAGCGCGCGAAATCCCACTGGCGCGAATAGGCGGTACCGCCGGCGATGATCAGTTTCGGCTTCTCACGGCGAGCGATCGCCTCGACCTCGTCGAGATCGATCAGGTGATCGGTCTGGCTGACGCCATAGGGGACCACTTTGAACCACTTGCCCGACATGTTGACGGGTGACCCGTGGGTCAAATGGCCGCCGGCATTGAGGTCGAGCCCCATGAAGGTATCGCCCGGCTGCAAGAGCGCCAGAAACACCGCCTGGTTCATCTGGCTGCCCGAATTGGGCTGGACATTGGCGTAAGAGCACCCAAACAAACGGCAGGCTCGTTCGATCGCGAGATTCTCAGCGATATCAACGAATTCACAGCCGCCATAGTAGCGCTTGCCCGGGTAACCCTCGGCATATTTGTTGGTCATGATCGACCCCTGCGCTTCTAGAACAGCGCGGGAGACGATGTTCTCGGAAGCGATGAGCTCGATCTCATGCTGCTGACGACCGAGCTCTTTTTGGATCGCGTCGAAAATGGCCGGGTCGCTCTCAGCGAGTGAACGCGAGAAGAACCCGTCAAAGGGCATGTAGGTCGAGGCGGTCGAGGCAGTCATCAGAAGCGCTCCGGCGAGGCTAGAGTCCTCGCAATTCGGGATAAGTAAGCACGCGGTAGCACAGCCTAAGTCGTGAATCCAAGCTGGGAATTGGTCTCACGCTGCGGCCAAAGGCCACGTCCCCCGGACTATTGTTCGCCTTTGGCCAGTCGATGCTGCAATTTCCTCAACGCAAGGCGTTCAAGATCGGACTGCGCGGCCCGCGCCGGTCCCATCACCACCACCTCGACGCCCGTCTCTGCGCATACCGCTGCGATCCGGGCGACCGAGCCGATAACGGTGAACTCGAAATAGACCTCGCGCGGCACTGATTCGGGCATGATCGGGGCTCACGGTCTCCTAAAACGACAACGCCCGGCTCATCACCGGGCGCTGCCAAATTCGTCTGTAGCGCGCAGGCTTAGAGTTGCGCCTGCTGACTGACCGGCAGCCCATCGCGCTGATAGATATCTTCGCGGAACTGAATGAGCCCGTCAGGATTCGCCCAGCCGGTGACATAGACCCAATAGACCGGCACCGGCGCCACGGGGCGGGCATCAACGCGGTCATTGGTCTTAAAGATGCGATCAATCTCGGACCGAGACCATTGCGTGCCCTGAAGAATCCAGGCCACCAATTCGCGGACATTCTGGATACGCGCGCAACCCGAGGAGTGGAAGCGCGACTCTTCGCCGAACAAGCCCTTTGACGGGGTGTCGTGCATATAGACGGAGTGGGGATTGGGGATATTGATCCGCACATTGCCCATGGAATTGCCGTCGAACGGATCCTGGCGGAACCGATAGTTCAGCGCATCCATGCTCTGCCAGTTGATCGCCTGAGGCTGAACTTCTTCGCCACGTGCGCTGAAGATCCGGATGCGGTTCTTCGTGAGATAATCCGGCTCCGTCTGCATCTTCGGGATCAAATCCTTGCGGATGATCGATGTCGGGACGGTCCAGAACGGGTTGAAATTGATATCGACCACGCGGGTCGAAATGATCGGGGACTGGCGATCGATTTTGCCAACGACCGTCACGTGGCGGGACACGACCGAACCATTGTCCACCGCCTCAAGCTGAGCGGCCGGGATGTTCATGACGATGTAGCGCTGGCCGAGGAAGCCCGAATAGGCGCGCACCCGCACCAGATTGATCTCAAGCTGGCGCAGCCGCACTTCGGCCGGCACGTTCAATGCGGCATAGCTGGACTCGCGCAGGACGCCGTCCGGAGAAATGCCGTGACGGGTTTGGAGGCGCTTCACAGCGGTGTCGAAAAAGGAATCGAACACATCGGAGCGGCCGGCGGCAGCATCAAGATCGCCGGAGGCAATCAAACGGTCGCGCAAGGCCACAACCGCCGGACGGCGCGAGCCGATCCGCAAGCGGTCACCGCCGGGAACCATTGGCCAGCCACCGCGAGAGACAATGCCCTGATACTCGCCGATCGCCTGCTCCAATCCCTGGACGGTATGGGCACCAAGAACCGGGAAACTGTTGCGAGCGGCGCGTGCGCGCGATCCCGCGTCGAAGCTGTCATTCCACTCAGCCGATGTGTCGCGCGACTGCGCTGAGACCGCCGAACTCGCGGAGATCGCAGCGAGCGACGCCACACCGCCCAAAAGGGCGCGGCGCGTGAGGGATCCGTCAGGGGTCGCTTTACGTATCGGCAAGACGCTCAACTCCGGGAAAGCAGGGGCCTGAACCCCCAAAGAACACACAGAAATTACCACTCTTATCGTTAAAGAACAACGAGTCTGAGTGAACTTGGTCCCAGATGAGCAGGGAATGTGACGAGACAAAGGCGCCTGCGCCGCATGGCTGATACACGATCTCGTGAGTCTGCTACGCCCTCGTGCTCATAGGGGTTCATTGAGGCGGAATGATATGATTCTCATTGTCCTTTCGGCGACACTCTTGGCCGCTTTGGTAGTCTTTGCAGCTGTGTGGTGGTGGACGGCTGATGGCGATGACGTCAGCCTTATCGATGCCTTCTGGGGGCCCGGCTTTGTGCTTTTGGGCTGGCTCGGTTGGTTGATCGCACGACCGTCGGGGGTGCTGCCCGTGGTTTTTCTCGCAGCCATCACGGTCTGGGCCGCCAGGCTCTCGTGGCACATGCGGCGAAAGCATCACCGCATCGGCACTGAAGATCGACGATACCGGGCGATGCGCGTTGAGAGAGGGGAGGCGTTCCGCTCTTGGAGCCTGCCCAATATCTTCCTCCTCCAGGCCGCCATCCTTTGGTTGGTTGCGACCCCGCTTCAGGTGGCAAACCTTTCAGGCGGTGTGCCAGCGCTGACAGGCCTTGTCGCTATGGGGCTGGTCGTTTTCGCCGTCGGCTTCACGATCGAATGGATCGCTGACAATCAGTTAGAGCATTTCAAAGCAGACCCAGGCAACGCAACCCGCGTTTTTTATCGGGGGCTATGGGGCTTTAGCCGCCATCCCAATTATTTCGGTGAGACGGTTCTTTGGTGGGGCTTGGGGCTATCAGCCTATGGACTTGCCGGCGGCGGACTGGTGGCGAGTTTGGCTTTCATTGGCCCAGCCTTGCTCACTGTCCTGATCCTCAAGGTCTCCGGCGTCGCGATGGTAGAGCCCCTGCTCGCTCGCGATAAGCCCGATTATGCGGCCTATAAGGAGCGCGTTTCGGCGTTCATTCCCTGGCCTCGAAGCACGCCCGCGAAACGCTAAAAACGAAACGACCCGATGGGCTGAGCATCGGGTCGCAAGAGAGGTCCGTTGAGCCTGTTAGCGCAATGGGGCTGGCTCAGTCCCCACCGCCGTCACCGCCGCTGTCCCCGTCGGACAAGTCGCCGTCAGCGGCGAAGGACAAGGGGCTAGCGTTGATCATCATCCGCACCAGGATGACCAGCGCGAAGACATAGAGGACGGGCAAAAGCGGTTTTGCTGACGCGAGGAGGCCGCTCATAGCCGGTACAGGATCTGGTCGGTCCAGAAGCGCTCGAGGCGCAGGAGCGATTTGTTGAGATTGGAGAATTCTTCGACCGAAACGCCGCCCACCTGTTCCACGGTGCGCACGTGCTTCGCGTAAAGACCGGCGATGACATCGGCGACCGCGCTGCCCTTGTCGGTGAGGCGAATACGCACGGAACGGCGATCCACGCGGGAGCGCTGATGGGAGAGATAGCCCATCTCCACGAGCTTCTTGAGATTGTACGAGACGTTCGAGCCGAGATAGTAGCCCTTGGTGCGCAATTCGCCGGCGGTCAGTTCCCGGTCGCCGATGTTGAACAACAAGAGCGCCTGGACCGAGTTGAGCTCGGGCTGATTGCGACGGTCGAATTCATCTTTGATGACATCGAGGAGACGGCGATGCAGCCGCTCGAT
>JBAWYY010000250.1:0-4674 GCA_037143285.1 Alphaproteobacteria bacterium
GAACCAAACGAGGCCTCCGCCGGTTGTTGATCCCGGCCGGCGCCATTCAGTGAAAACAGCCTCGATCAGCGCGGCCGAGACCATGCGCGATAGGTCGAGATAACGCGTGGGGTCGATTTCCCGAAGGCTTGGATCGATCCCGAAGCGAGCTTTCAGATAGTGATCGCGAATGTCTTCGAAGTCCCATTCGGCGCCGGCATCTCGCGGCACTGCGGCCTTCCAGCGCGGGGTCCCTGGCTGGAGGTCGTGACGACGTAACGTGGATGGCGCTGGGACATTGGCAAAAGCAAGGCTCTCGGTTGCGAAGCGCACCTCTGCGCGACGCGCATCCTCAACAGGGCGTCGATAGGCGCCGACACCGAAATAGTGGGTCACGCCCACATTGGCTTGAAAGGGCAAGGCGCCGCCAAAGGGCGTGTGCGGCACATAGGGCACATCGGGGATAAGGTCCCGGGCCAGAGCCGCCATCGTGGTCTCTAGGAACGGCACTTCGGCGCGGGCTGGCGCAAGCCCCATCATGGTCGCTTGCTGGGCGATCTCGCTGCCCCCGCATAGAACCGTTGTCGAGGGATGCACCTGAAGCCGGCTCATTAATTGCCGACATTCCGCAGTGGCGACGACGCGAAACTCTGGATCGTCGAAGGGGTAGTCGAAATTCGCGAAGGGCAGATCCTGCCAGACCATAATGCCGAGACGGTCGCAGGCCGCGTGGAACGTCGGCGTTTCTGGAACCATGGTGCCGGATAGCCGGACCATATTGAGACCTGCACCCTGAAAGCGACGCAGCATCGGTTCGGGATCATCGCGGAAACCAACGGGGTCAAGCGGTGTCCAAACGGCGCCCCGTGCGAAGACGCGGATCCCATTGATGCGGAGCGAAAAGCCGTGCCCATCGCCGCCGCGGTCGATCTCGATCTGCCGGAAGCCGATGTCGCCGAGGCTGATTGTGACACCGTTCACATCGAGGATCGTTTTATAGAGGTGCGGTTCGCCATGGGTGTGGGGAAGCCAGGGCAAGAGACCTGGGAAAGTAAGCTTTCCGGCAAAACGGTTCTTGGCAGTGCGCGGCACTCGAACGCGGTTCTCGCCTACCGAGAGGTAACATGCGTCATCAACGTCTCGATCAAGCCCGATATCAAGATCGATCGTTGCGTTTTCCTGCTCCCAGCCTGCCACCATCCGAAGCGAATGCAATGCCGGCTGCTCAGTGATCCGACTGAGGGTGATGTCGCGCCAGGGTCCAATTGTATCGATGGACGGGCACCAGCCGGGCATGAAGCCAAGCGGGCTCGTACGAATGAAACGAAGCGCGGCGGGCGTGATCATCGCTGGACGCCAGCGTGCGCGAGGTCCCTTCGCGCTAGCAAGCAGCGGATTGAGAGCATGGAACCGGATGGCAAGGTCGTGCCCGCCCGCGTGGTCGATCTCGAGATCGTGGGCGAGCATCATCGATCGGGAATGGAGAACCTCTTCGCCATTCAAAAATACGGTTGCGATGCTCGCGAGGCCTGCAAAGTGAATGCGGCTTGGCGCATCGGTCGTAAAGTGGCAGCGGTACCAAACGTCGTGATCGTGCAGGGGGCTCGGTTGATCACGCTGCCAACGACCGAGCGCGGCGAGACTAGCAGCAACAGTTCCAGGAACCTGAGCCGGAAACCAATCGATGATCTGGGGCAACTGGTCCGGCGTTTCGGCCGCTTCCGGCGCTACAAGACACAGGAACCAGTCTTCAGCGCCGAGGTTCCGGCGCACCAGTCCTTGTTGTGGCTGCACCACGGCTCAAGCGCCGACCGCGCGCGGACGGAGCGTCGCGCGACTGACGAGACCCGCAGCGACGGCTTCTACCAAGAGGCTGTGATCGGTTGCCATCGCGGTAACAGCATCTTTTAGGCCGTCACCGGTGCGGCGCATGACGGCGCGGGCTGCTACAAACTGCAGGGTTTTTGCGGCACTCGAAAGCGCCCCTGCGATTTTGGCGGCCTCGGCGAAATCGCCCTGATTGAACTCGGAGAGATAGGCGAGATGAGCTGAGAGAAGCTCCATCGCCGCGCCATATTGCCTGAAGACCGCGAAGGCATAAGCGTGAAATGCCGACTGTCCCTCTTGCCCCAAACGAAGGAGATCCCCGTCGATTGTGTCGCGATAGGCAAGGAGGGGATGATGGCCGGGCCTACGGGCCATGTGGCCTTCAAGCGCTTGGCGAGATTGGCGGGCAAGCGCTGCGGCGGCGAGCCCTGGGCCCGTCACCTTCACATATTCCGAATAGGGCGGCAGCGTCGGCGTATGATCGAGCGCTAAGAGGCCGGCGACATCGTCGCCATCGGCTTCGAAATAGCCGGCATTGTGGAAGTACTCCAAATGCCTGGCCGCTCGATCAAAGCGATTGATCGCGATGGTCGTCTTGGAATGGCCGGTGCGATAGGTCAGTCCTTGAGTGTCGGGCAGATAATGCGCATCGACCTCAATCAGCGGGAAATGTCCGCGCGCGACCAGCGTCTCGACGTGGTCGGCAAGTGGCCGATAGACGGTCAGTTCTTCCAACTCGACGCCATAGAAGGCCTCGATCTCGGCAGCACGCATCTTGAAGAAGGTGAACTGGTCACCTTCAAAATCGATGGCGATCGTCATGCCAAGCGCTGCTCGAGGATCACGGCCAAGAGCTGCCAAAAGCTCGATCCAAAGATCGGTATGGCAGTTCGTTTCAGGCCATGCGCGATCGTCGCCATGGAGCGCATGGCGACGATGCTGAGCCGGCGTGATGTGGCCGAGGATGGCGTTCATCGTCATCCCCAAAGCGCGTCGCGCACGGCCTTCGGCCAAGCGGCAAGAGCTGTGCCATGGGTTTTGAGAAGCGCGAGAACAAGGCGCTCTTGGCCGAACCCGACGCAGGCTGTGTGGGCGGTTTCGCCCTCATGGGTGACGAGGCCGAAGGTTTTGCCGAAATGGTCCTGATGATAGTTAAAGCTCAAGCAGGCCGTCGGCTTCTCGGGGTTCTCGATGGGGATCAGAAGCTCGAACTTAAGCTTCTGGTCGCGCTGGCTTGCCGCCATCATGCGGCCCGCACGCCCGAAGAAGGGGTCGTTTGCCACATCGAGCGTGAAGGGCAGGCCAATCATCGCTGCAAGCTTCTGGCCGCGCTCCAGCCAGGCCGCGCGGAATTCCGTCACCTCTTCAGGCGTGCCCATGCGAACAAACTCGCGCATGCGGAAGAACTGCATGCGGCCGGGATCCTTAGACGGCTCGTGCCGGAAGCAGTAGCCGTGGATGTCATAAAGACGCCCCCCGACCGGCAGCGCGCCCCGACGGGCGGCGGCGGGATAGAGCGGGTAGCAGGCCGCGGGCTGCAACACGATTTCGCTCGGCGCCTGTTTGCCGGTCCAGTCTTTGCCGGTGGCCAAGGCGTCGATCAGGGTGGCGTGATCGGCATCATTGCCGCAGAAGCAGTGAACCGTCCCCGCAAGCTGCGGAAAGCTCTTCATATAGCCGGATTTCTCGAAGACATCGCGAGCCATGGCCGGCGGGAAGCGAACAACGTCCGCTTGGTCTTCTTCGGCCATCCGGCCGATTAGGGCATTCAGGCGGTCACCAATCTCCTCGAAAAAGCCGGAACGGCCATAAAGGCCATCCACACCGGTTTCAATCAAAAGACCTTGGTCGAACAGCGTGTCGAGGAAGGTTTCGGGTTTACGCATTGGATCAAGCTCCGAGACGGGCGTCGAGGCGGGCAACGAGCATCATCGGCGCGGTATTTGCGAGGATGCGGTCATTGGCGATCATCAGGGGGGCAGAGAGAATGTCGCGCATCGGGCGGCCGACCGAGAACGGCGTGTCGTTCTTGTAGCCGGCAATGCCAACGATACCCAACGCGGCTTGAGTGACAGCAACTGCCTTTTCCGATGCAATCACCTTCAAGGCATTAATCGCGGTCGCAAAGCCCATGGACCCCAGGAGATCAGGATCAGCCTTCGCCACCTCGTAGCGAGCAAGTCCGTCTCGAACGAGTGCACGAAGAGCATCGAGCTCGGCAGCGGCTGCAGCAAGGCGCGCGGCGGTCGGCGGTGGAGCGCCGGGCGTGCGCTTGGCCTGAACCTTCACGAAGGCCTGCGCCTTGGCGAGCGCGCCCGATGCAATGCCGAACCAGAGAGCAGCCCAGAAGAGGTGGGATGCAGCGAGCATGCTCTCAGCGGCGATCTCAGCAAAAGGCTCCGGGAAGACCTGCGCTTCGGGGACGCGGGCGGAGAGCTTGAACCCATCCGAGCAGGTGCCGCGCATGCCGAGCGTGTCCCAAACCGTGGTCCGTTCCAGCGTCGCCTGCGACTTCTCGACCACCACCATCACCTGGTCGGACGAGGCAGCATCCGGGGCGCGGCGCGCCGTGACAAGGATGGCGTCTGCTTCCGCCGCGTAAGAGATGACGCTCGCGTCTTTCTCGATCACGGCAATGTCGCCGTCGCGCTCAACCGCACAGATCGAATTGCGGAGATCGCCGCCGATGCCGGCTTCCGTGGTGGCAGACGCAAGTAAAAGCTCGTCCCTGGCGATGCGGCGCATGAAATTGCGATGCCAGGGGCTGTTTTGCCCGTGGGTGACAAGGCTCGAAACCTTGATCTGGTGCATGGCGTAGACCATGCCGGCCGAGGAGAAGAACAGGATCGGCGTGTGGGTGGAGGCCAC
>JBAWYY010000251.1:0-4672 GCA_037143285.1 Alphaproteobacteria bacterium
AGGTCTTCGCCGGCAGAGCGTCCGAACAGGTCGCGAACCATATGGGCGGGGACACCGCCATCCGTGCCGCGCAGGATCAATTCAGCCTGATCGATCAGGGCCGCGCTCGCACGTGCTTCATCGCCTTGGAACTGCATGGGGGTCTTTCCCTCGATTGTGCTTCTTGGACAGTGCTTCTTGCCGTCACGCCATCTTTGGTCAGGTGATCATGGGGCATCGATGCCCGCAAGCCCAATCGACCTGATAAGGGGCCGTATCGGCTCGCTTACAAGTTCGTGCTACGTGTTGACGACGTTACGAAGACGAATCCCGATCAACCGGATCAGTGCATAGAGGGAGCGCCATGACCAAGCCTGTAGAGACGACCGAACCGATCATTGCGCTGGATTTGCCGGAGGCGCCGCTGGACGGCGACATCGAGGCCTATTTTCAGAAGTGCCGCGACAAAATTGGCTACGTTCCCAATGTCTTGCTGGCCTATACCCATGATCTGGCGAAGCTCAAGGCCTTCGCCGCCATGTACAATGATTTGATGCTGGCGCCCTCGGGCCTCACCAAGCTTGAGCGCGAGATGATTGCGGTCGCAGTCTCGGCCGTGAACCGTTGTTACTATTGCCTCACCGCCCATGGCGCGGCTGTCCGCCAGCTCTCCGGCGATCCCGTTCTCGGCGAGCAAATCGTGATGAATTATCGCGCCGCGCGGCTCGGACCTCGCCAGCGGGCCATGCTCGATTTCGCGGTGAAGCTCACTGAGTCGCCCTGGGCGATCGAAGATGGCGACCGGGATCTTCTGCGCAAGGCGGGCTTCGGCGAGAAGGATATTTGGGACATCGGCGCGGTCGCGGCCTTCTTCAACATGTCCAACCGGGTCGCGAGCGCGACCGATATGCGGCCGAACACCGAATATCACGGCTCGGCCCGCTAACGCGCGCCCACCAGCGTCTGGCGGGGCAATGCTTCCAGGAAGGCGATGACGGCTTCGCGCCCGCCATTGCGCCACAGGTTCGAGTGCCGGCCGCCGGGGATCGCGACGAACCGCTTCGGTTCGGGCGCGAGCGCGAAGAGGCGCTGCCCCTGCGCGAAGGGCACGGTTTCATCCCGGTCGCCATGCAGCATCAAGATCGGCGCGCGGACGCGTGTGATGCGCTCGCGTGAGAGAAACGTGTCGGTCATCAAAAGCCTTGCCGGAAGGAAGGGATAGACCTCCTGGGCCACATCCACCACCGCCGTGAAGGGCGCATTGAGGATCAGGCCGGAGATCGGTTTCTCGGCGGCAAGTGCGGTCGCGACGCCTGAGCCGAGGCTGTCGCCGAACAGCACGATGGGGCTCCCCCGCGCGAGCGTTGTGGCTGTCGTAAAAGCCGCGCGGGCGTCCTCGATCAGGCCCTGTTCGGTGGGTTTGCCGGTAGAGCCGCCATAGCCGCGATAGGACAGCGACAAGAGCCCATAGCCGCTGGAGATGAGGTCGCGAAAGACGCCGGACCAAAGCGATTGATTGCCGCCATTGCCGTGGAAGTGGATGACCACCGCGCGCCCCTCGCGGGGCGGTGCCCACCAGAGCTTCAGCGTCTCGCCATCCGCAGTGGTGGCGGTAATCACGCTTGCCTCGACGCCGCGATCAGCCGGCGTCGCGATCTCGCCCGAGGGGAAATAGAGGAGCGAGCGCTGGGCGAAGTAGAGCACCGCGCACAGCGCGCCATAGGCCAGAACAAGGGCTGCTGCGATCCGGCCAAGGCGTTTCAAGCGGAGTCCCTCACAAGTCCTTCGCGAGTTCTATCACGGCGGGGCGAAAGCCGAACTTCTCATAAGCCGCGCGTGCCGCCTCATTGCCCGTGATCGCGCCGATCATGAGGCGGCCCACCTTGGAGGCCCGCGCCAGCCGCTCGGCTTCATGCAGGAGCAGCGTGCCGATGCCCTGGCCGCGATGGCCTTCTGCGACGACCAACTCCGAGACCCAGGCGACCTGCGCGACCTCTTTGCGCAGGAAGGGCTGCGGCGTTTCGAAGACGAGGGTCATGAAGGCGACGATCCGGCCTGCCTTCTCGGCCACCACGAGATGGCCGCCATCGCGCCCAACGCGGGCAAGGTCCACCTCAAGGCAGGCCTCAGCCGCCTCCCGGTCGGGCGCTCGATCGGCCGAGATCGCGTCTTCAAAGAGGTTCAATTGCCAGATGAGGTCAATCACCACCTCGCGATCAGCGGGGCGGTAGGGGCGGAGGCCCAGGGTGTCGGTCTGCCCGCTCACGCGGGGCCTGCCCCGAAAACCCCGGCCTTAATGGCCGAGGCTTTTCACGATGTTCTCGACCATCTTCTTGGCGTCGGCGAGCAACATCATGGTGTTGTCGCGATAGAAGACGTCATTGTCGATGCCGGCATAACCGACGCCGCCCATGCCGCGCTTGACGAAGAGCACGGTGCCCGCCTTCTCCACGTCCAAGATCGGCATGCCATAGATCGGCGAGGTCTTGTCGGTTTTGGCGGCGGGGTTGGTCACGTCATTGGCGCCAATGACGAAGGCAACGTCTGCCTGAGCGAATTCCGAGTTGATATCCTCAAGCTCGAACACCTCGTCATAGGGCACATTGGCTTCGGCCAAGAGCACGTTCATGTGCCCGGGCATGCGGCCTGCGACCGGGTGGATCGCATATTTGACCTCGACGCCTTCCTTTTTCAGGAGGTCGCCCATTTCGCGAAGGGCGTGCTGGGCCTGCGCCACCGCCATGCCATAGCCCGGCACGATGATGACCTTCTGGGCGTTCTTCATGATGTAGGCGGCATCTTCCGCCGAGCCCGCCTTATAGGGGCGAGCCTCAGCTTTCGCACCGGCTGCGGCATCATCGCCGCCGAAGCCGCCGAGGATGACGGAAATGAAGGAGCGATTCATCGCCTTACACATGATGTAGGAGAGGATCGCGCCGGAGGAGCCGACGAGCGCGCCGGTGATGATGAGCGCTGTATTGCCAAGCGTGAAGCCGATGCCGGCCGCAGCCCAACCCGAATAGGAGTTGAGCATGGAGACGACCACCGGCATGTCCGCGCCGCCGATCGGGATGATCAGCGTCACGCCCACGACAAAGGACAGGAGCACGATCAGCCAGAAGGCGAGGTGGCTTTCGGTGCGCACGAAGATGATGAGCAGGATGAAGATCGCCGCCGCCAGCGCGATGTTCAACAGATGGCGCTGCGGCAGCATGATCGGCTTGCCGGACATGCGCCCGTCGAGCTTCAAGAAGGCGATGACAGAGCCCGTGAAGGTGACCGCACCGATGGCGACACCAAGGCCCATTTCGAACAGAGACGCGCCCTTGATCGTGCCGGTGGTGCCGATGTCGAAAGCGGCCGGCGCGTAGAGCGCGGCAGCGGCCACGAAGACGGCGGCAAGGCCGACGCCCGAGTGGAAGGCAGCCACCAGCTGCGGCATGGAGGTCATGGGCACGCGGCGGGCGACAACCGCGCCGATCCCGCCGCCGATGCCGAGGCCGAGGAGCACAAGGATCCAGGCCGAGACGCTGGCCGGGGGATGGGAGGCAATCGTCGTGAGGATCGCAATCCCCATGCCGATCATGCCCAAGAGATTGCCCTGCCGGGACGTCTCGGGGTTGGACAGTCCGCGCAAGCTCAGAATGAAGAGCACACCGGAGACGATATAGAGTAGGGCGGCGACGTTGGCGCTCATGGTCGGTCCTCGTCAGGCCTTCTTCGCCGCGGGTTTATCCTTCGCCTTGTACATCGCAAGCATGCGCTGTGTGACGAGGAAGCCGCCGAAAATGTTGATGGCCGCGAGAACGAGGCCGATGAAGCCGAAAATCCGAGCCCAAACCGAGCCGGAGTCCATCACCGCGACGCCGACCGCCAAGAGGGCGCCGACCACGATGACGGAAGAGATGGCATTGGTAACCGACATCAGCGGCGTATGGAGCGCCGGGGTCACCGACCACACGACGTAATAGCCGACGAAGACGGCGAGCACGAAGATGGCGAGGCGGAAGATGGTGGGGTCAATCGCGCCACCGGTTGCCGCATGCGCTGCAACGCCGGCAGCGGTTGCGAGTTGGTCGGCGATGGCCTGGGCCTGATCCGCGGATTGACGGGCGGCTTGGGCTGCGGCGCGGGCGCTTTGAAGCGCCTGATCTGGCGTCAGAGTGGTCATAAGCGAACCTCAGGCCTTGGTGGATTTCTTCGGCGCCTTGGCTTTGGCGGCAGTCGCCTCAGCCTCGGGCTCCGGGGAGGATGCGGGGGCGGCTGCAGCAGCGGCCGCAGCAGCTTGGAAGTTCGCATGCACCACCGCGCCATCGCGGGTGAGCAAGGTCGCCTTCACGAGGTCATCATCCCAGGGCACGACCAAGGTCTTTTCCTTCTTGTCGATCATGATCTCCAGGAAGGCGAAGAGGTTCTTGGCATAGAGGGATGAGGCGGTGGCGGCGAGCCTTCCCGGCATATTGGCGTGGCCGACGATTTTCACGTCATTGGCGGTGACAACCACCTCGCCCGCCTTGGCGCCTTCCACATTGCCGCCGCGCTCCACCGCCAGATC
This sequence comes from Alphaproteobacteria bacterium, assembly GCA_037143285.1. Lineage (GTDB taxonomy): Bacteria > Pseudomonadota > Alphaproteobacteria > Rhizobiales > Phreatobacteraceae > Phreatobacter. The sequence goes on from JBAWYY010000251.1 coordinate 4,535, forward strand.
GACGATGACGGAGCCGGCCTTCATGGAGGCGACCATGGGCGCGGTCACGAGGACCGGCGCCTTGCGGCCGGGAATCAACGCCGTGGTGATGACGATATCCTGCTTGGCGATATGCTCGGCCACAAGCGCTGCTTGCTT
>JBAWYY010000252.1:0-4596 GCA_037143285.1 Alphaproteobacteria bacterium
TCGCCCACCTTCACGCCGAAGGTCATGGCCGTATAGGTCTCCACCGAGCCGATGCCGTAGATGCAGGAGACCGAGGCGACGATGATCACATCGTCGCGCTCCAGCAGCGCCCGCGTCGCCGAGTGGCGCATGCGGTCGATCTGCTCGTTGATGGAGGATTCCTTCTCGATATAGGTGTCGGACCGCGGCACATAGGCCTCGGGCTGGTAGTAATCGTAGTAGGACACGAAATATTCGACGGCATTATTGGGGAAGAAGCTCTTGAACTCGCCATAGAGCTGGGCCGCGAGCGTCTTGTTCGGCGCCAAGATTATCGCCGGGCGTTGCGTTTCCATGATGATCTGCGCCGCCGTAAAGGTCTTGCCCGAGCCGGTGACGCCCAGCAGCACCTGATCGCGCTCCTCGCGGCGAATGCCCTCCACGAGTTCGGCAATGGCGGCCGGCTGGTCGCCGGCGGGCTTAAACTCCGAGACGAGTTCGAGCTTGCGCCCGCCCTCCCACTTTTCCGGACGCGGCGGCTTCGGCGGAATATAGGGCTTGCCGCGCAGCTCCGGCCGGCCCTCCTGGATCAGCCGCTCGAGCGCCTTCACGGTTGCGGTGACGCCGGAGGCGCCGATCTCGCTTTCGAGATCGAGCGCGCGCGAGCCCTCCATGTCCAGGCCGAGGCGATAGGCCAGCGCCTTATCGGCAACCGTCGCCTCCGTCTCGAAGCCCGCTTGCGGCGCCTCGGCAAAGCCGCCGCCCGGCCCGGTTTGCGAGCCGACGCCGGCGGTGCCGCGGTTCAGTGCGGGGTTCAACAGGTCGGCAAGCGCCGGCCCGAGCGGTTGCAGCTCCGGCTTCGAGGCTTTCGACCGGGGGCTGGTCGCCCGCGGGGCCTTCGCGGCACCGGATGATTTCGACGATTTCGGCGGAGATGACATCCCCCGAATATGGACCGCCGCGCACGAGAACGGAAGGGGATCAACGCAAGGGACGGGGGACGAAATGCGCCCCCCGCGCGCCGCGCAGCCCTGCGCCTCACTTCATCGGCGAGAAGGCGGTCGGCACCAGAATGCGGTTCTCCGTGCGCAGCAGGAACGGCCCGGCCGCATCCAAATAGGCCTGCCAACCCACAGCCGCCGCGAGCTTCTTCCGGCGCTCCTCGCGGTCCGCCATGCTCTCATAGCGCCACATGTGCACGACCGTATTGAGCTGCCCGATCTCGGTGACGAAAAAGCCCACGGGCTCGCCCAGGATCGGCCATTGGATCGGCTTGGCCAGGCGCTGATAGACCTCCAGGAAGTCCTTCATCTTGCCGCCTTGGATCGTATAGCTGCGCTCGTCGATGATCATGGGGATGTCCTCTGGTGATGATGGGTTCAGGCGCCGCGCAATTGAATGCGCTGGCCGCCGTCGACGGTGATGGTGGTGCCGGTGATGAACCGCCCGGCATCGGAGACGAGCAGCAAGAGCGCGCCATCGAGATCGCTTTCTTCGCCGAAGCGCCCCATGGGGATCTGCCGCGTCATCACCTGGCCCGACTCGGTCGTCAGATAATCGCGATTGATGTCGGTGACGAAATAGCCGGGCGCGATGGCATTGACGCGAATGCCCTTGAACGACCATTCCAGCGCCAGGGCCTGGGTCATCTGCACCACCGCCGCCTTGGAGGTGGAATAGGCCGCCGTCCCCTTAGACACGCCATAGCCCAGAATCGAGGCGATATTGACGATGGCGCCGGGCTTGCCGGCATTGAGCAGGCGCCGCGCCGCCTCACGCGCGGTGTAAAACACCCCGTCCAGATTGGTGCCCATGGTCTCGCGCCACATGCCGTCGGTGATGGCATGGGCCCGGTCGGAGGGCGCAACGCCGGCATTGGCCACCACCGTATCCACTAAGCCAAAGGCCGCCTCGGCCCGATCAAAAGCCGAGACGATGGAGCCGGAATCCGACACGTCCGCCGTCACTGCCACGGCCTTGCCGCCCTTCGCCACAATGGCGCTCGCCACCGCTTCGATCTTGTCGCGCCGGCGCGCAACGCAGACCACCGAGGCCCCCGCCTCCGCCAGACAATGGCAAAAGCGCGCGCCAAGGCCCGTGCCGGCCCCGGTCACCAGCGCCACACGCCCGGTCATATCGAAAATCGACGGCACCACGTCTCACTCCCTCTTTATTTTGGACCGCACTGTGGACGAGCGGGGGGCCCAGCGGCAAGACCTCCTTGCGTCAGAGGAGGGTTGTCAGCGGCCCCGTCAGGCGCGACAGTCCGGCCCCATAGACGTGGCTTGCGCAAACAGGACAAGCCCACTCAACCCCGGGGGAGATCGCATTCATGGCTAAGGGCTATGGGGTTGCACATGTGGATGTGCGCGACATGGATTCCTACAAAAACTATGTCGCCAAAAACGGCATCGCCTTCGCCAAATTCGGCGGCAAATTCCTCGTGCGCGGCGGCACCTTCGAATGCGTCTCGGGCGGCCATCGCGCGCGCAATGTCGTCATCGAATTCCCGAGCTATCAGGCTGCTTTAGACTGCTGGCACTCGGACGAATACAAGGCGGCCCGCGCCGAGCAAAAGGGCGGCGCCGACATGGATGCCATCATCATCGAGGGCTATGACGGCCCCCAGCCGGGCGCCTGATCGCCGGCGCGTGATGGCCGGCGCGTGATGGCCGGCGCATGATGGCCGGCGCATGATGGCCGGCGCATGATGGCCGGCGCCTGATCGCCCGGCTTAGCTCGCCACCGGAAAGCGGAACAGGCTGGCCGCATTGGCGCCCAGGATCTGCGCGCGCTCCGCGGGCGAGGTCACCATGCGCTCGAAAAAGGCCTTCTGATTGGCGAAATTGGCGAGCTGCTCATGGGCGGTGTTCGGCCAATCGCTGCCGAACAGCAGCCGGTCGAGCCCCAAGGCATCGCGCAAAAGCGGATAGGCCTGCAGGGCAGCCGCCTCGCCCGCGCCATTGGCGCCGTTGCGATAGGCGGCCGACACCTTCACCCAGAGACGCCGCGTCACGCCCTGGCCGAGCAAATAGCGGAAGCCCGGATCATTCACCCCCTGCGCGCCGTCGTAACGGCCGAAATGGTCGACCACCACGGTAAGGCCCGCGGCCAAAAGCGGCGTCACGATCCCCGGCAGGTCCTTCGCCTCGCGATGCACCTCCACCTGCCAGCCAAGGGCCGCAAGCGCTGCCAAATGGGCGGGCCAGGGGCCGGCGGTAAAATCGGGGATGGGGCGGCCCACCAGATTGAGCCTCGCCCCCACGATGCCGGCGGCATCCAGCGCCTTCAAATCAGCGGGGCTGATGGTCGGGTCCACCACGGCAATGCCCTTGAACCGACCGTGAGAGCCCTTAATCGCCTCCAAAATATAGCTATTGTCGGTGCCCAAAAAGCTGATCTGCACGAGCACGCCATGGGTCATGCCATTGGCGTCGAGCTGCGCGACATAATCAGCCGGCGTCGCATCATAATCGGAGGTGTACCGCGCGCCGGGCGCCAGCGGCAGACCGCGCTTGAACACATGGGCATGGGTGTCGATGGCAAGCACCCGCGCCTGCGCCAAGGCAGGACCCACAGCACCAAGGGCCAAAGCGCCGCCAAGCACCGCGCGACGGGAGGGGAAAAAGGGCATGGGAAGGCCTCGGGCGAGTGGGGATGTGGCGCGAGGCTAGCGCAGGGGGCAGGGGGAGGGAAGGGGGCGAGGATCAGAGGAATTCCAGGACAAATGTTGCTATGCGGAAAGCAGTCATCAGGACAATATCGGGTGATAACCCTTTTTACACGCTGCTCAATTCCGATTGAGAACACTCAGGAGCTCTGGGACCAATTCTTCACCCAGTAATCGTTCAATAGATGGGTGCGAGCAGGATCGCGTTTCACAAAATCCAGCATCATAGCCGCCAGAAACCAGTCTGGCACGACCAACGATCATTTTATCGAACGTTATCGCCTATACCAGATTAGTCCAAGTTTTTTCTTATACTAAACTCGGCTGGATAAGCTTTCAACTCGCTTTGCGCCGAGATCGCTTAGGCCGCGAGTGGCAACCCATCGAGTTCAATTGGAGCATCGAACTTGAGCCCGACGTCCTCATCAGTGACACGTGCGACGGTTGCTCCAATCTTGCGGCCTACTGGCCACTCTAATGTAATCCGTTGACCCAAAGATGCGTTACTGGCGTTCTGAACTCTTGCACCTGTGGTTGAGATATCAAGGATAGTGGTGGTTGTCCGCCGACGGTCTGCACTTACCACGACAGCCTCGCGGAGCTTGAATCGAGTGCTTTGACGCCGCTCGCCCAAGTCGGATGCCACTGCTTGCAAGAACCCGTCTACCGCAATCGAGAGTTCGGCTGTCACACTGGCAAGATCGTCCGATACGGAGCGCACTTCGCCAGCTTGCCTCGTTGTCTCTTCGATCGAAGTCGTCACGGTTTCAGCGCTTCTAGTCGCCTGCGTCGCACCGGTCGCAGCTGACTCAATTGCGCAAACGATCGATTGAGTAGAAGCATCCTGCTCTGTGACAGCTGCGGACACCATACTCGCAACAGATTTAATCTCACCAATTCGGCCCTTGATCATTCCAATCGTTTCAACCGCAGTCCGTGTTGCGGCC
>JBAWYY010000253.1:0-4583 GCA_037143285.1 Alphaproteobacteria bacterium
GACGCCAAGGCCTGCGAGCGCCAGGAACGTAGCCAAGCATCCGGTGGCGAGCGTTGCGATGCCCGTTTCGCGCGGCGGCACAAAGCGCACGCCCGGCACCACCAAGAGAGAGACGGTGATGAAACCGAGGAGCGCCTGGATAATCGCCCAGACTTCGCCGCCGCGCGTGCCGATAACGACAAGCGCACCAAGGCCCGCGCCGGCAATCACGGCGGCCTTTGTCAGCCAGGGCCACGCCCTGACCCAGGCGAGCGTGATGGCGGAGGCCGTCACCACGGCCGCATAGAGGTGGAAGGCGTAGGGCGCGGGCTCCCGCGATTCGACCAGGAAGGGCGCGGCGAAGGCCGCGATCAGCCCGAGCGCGCCGAGGACCGGACCATGGACGCCAGCCAGCACCATGGTGGCGATACCGACGACCCCAAGGAGCAGGAAGGCCGTGGCGGGGCCGATGAACTCATAGAGCGCGTGAGCGGCATAGACAGTGCCGAACAATCCGACTGCACCAGCGGCGGTGACGGCCGCCGGGATGTCGGCCACGGGAAGTTTCGGCAGCGCAATGTCCCGTCGGCGCAGAAATTCGCCGCCGCCGAGAAGGGCAAGCGAAAAGAGCCCGCCCATGGCGATGCGCGCGGCCGGCCCGAGCAGGCCCTGTTCGATGGAGTAGCGCACGAGGAACAGAGCGCCGAGGCCAAGCGCGACCATGCCGACCCAGACCGTCCAGCGGGAGCCTAGGCGCTCCTCCAGCGTCTGGGCCGGGGTTGCGGCCTGCGGCATTGGCGCAGTCACCCAAGGGGGTTCGGCGGGGGCCTCTGCCATGATCGGCGGTGGTTGGTCGGCAGAGCCCGTGATCTTGGGTACGAGGCCTGAACGAGCGGGCAAGGGTTGGGTCGGGACCTCCGGCGCGAGATCCGTAATCGGAGGCAGCTCTTCTCCCTTTGGAAGATCCTGCGAGAGGTCGGTCTTGGGCGCTTCAGCCGCTGGCTGTGGCGCCACGGTTGACGCCGTCAGCCGGGCCTGGAGAAAGGCAAGCTCGGCTCGTGCCTCCCCGAGCGAGCGCTCGGTTGCCGCCGCGCGGCGCGTCAGTTCAGTGGTTCGCAGGAAGGCAATGATCCCGAGGATCGGCGCAACGAGCAGTAGGCCAAGTGCGATCAGCGCGACGAGTACATATTCCATCGGATCCCCAGGAGTTCAGGGGTATCCGAACACAGTCGCCCCTAGGCCTCAAGGGCGATGTGAAACGGCACGCCTTCAAAGGAATCAGCGCCGCGTCCAATGGCGTCGATGGCTTCCACCATGCGACCCTTGCGCCCCATAATGTCGTCGGCAATCGCAACAATGCGCCGGTTGGGCGTCGCTGACGGGCTACGCTCGCGAATCAAATCAGCGAGATGCGCCTCATTGCGATGGGGGTTGAGCGCGCAGGCCGCCACAAAGGCGCCTGCGGTCGAACGGGAAATGCCGGCCCAGCAATGGACCACCAAGGGCGTTGCCCGCGTCCCCTCCGCCCACCAGCGCTCCGCGAAGCTCAGGAGTTCGCGCACATGGGTCTCGCCCGGCGCCTCATAGCCTTCCATCGGTGTCACGATGTCGTTCATGCCGAGAAACAGGTGGTCTTCCGGTGCAATCACCGTCGGGCGGGCAACCGGTGTTGCCGCATTGATCAGGGTCACCACATGGCGGGCTCCCGTGGCCTCTACGGTATCGGCAAGTCTCGAAAGCGAGCAGACATGAAGATGCACGGAAGGACCTCGACTGTTGATTCTAGTGTGCCGGTAAATCCGCACCAATTCCAGAGACGAAGCCGTCCGATTCACAAGCCGAGTTCAAATTTGCGTTCACGCGCCCAATGCGGAACAGCGCGCCAGGAAGGCGGCTTCCGCCACCGAGGCTGGCGCTGGCGTGAGCACCGGCGGCAAGCCCTTGTCGCCGCCATAGACGCCGGTCGGCGCGCCGAAAATCTGGGTTGCCTCCTCAAGGCCGAAACCCGCGAGTTGGGTTGCTTCCAAGAACGCGGCCACCTTGTCTGCGCGCTTGGTGAGAGCGGTGATTTCGGCAGGGGCCGTCGCAGGCAAACCGAAGCGGATGTGGATCGCCGCCATCAGCCGCGCCTCCACGGCTTTGTAGTCACCGCCGATCATCGCTTTGAACGGCGAGATCATGTCGCCGATCACATATTCCGGCGCATCGTGGAGGAGAATGGCGAGGCGCCAGCGCTTGTCGGTTGCCGGTGCCAGGATCGCCGCGATATCGTCCACCAGCACCGAGTGTTGGGCCACCGAGAAAATATGCTCGCCCGTGGTTTGCCCATTCCAACGCGCGGTGCGCGCGAGGCCATGGGCGATATCGGCCATCTCAATATCAAAGGGCGAGGGGTCGAGCAGATCGAGCCGGCGGCCCGACAGCATGCGCTGCCAGGCGCGGGGGGCAGCGGGAGTGCGGGGGGCGGTTCGGGAGGAGACACGAGGTGGCATGAGCCTGTTTTGACCCGACTGACGACACAGGGCAAGCGGGCGCGGCGATAGCGCTTGTGCGAGGGGAGGAGGACGAGCCGGTCATCTGCTTCGCACAGTATGCCGCCTCAGTGATGAGGCTCTTGCGGGCCTTGGGAACGATCAGGATCCGCCCGAATCAGAGGTATTTCTACACTGGTCCCAGAGGGTTTTTGGGGCCGCCCCTCTCCCGGTTGGCATACGATGATACCCTTAACGCTGACGTTGCGACAGTTCTTCAAACAAAGGTGACGTTACGGTCGAATCTCACAAAACGAGTCAAAATAACTAAAAATACGCACTTTAAATCCGTGAATTATTTGATCGGCTCAAGAGTTCATTATCATTTCAAGCGGAGAGTTACCTACGGAACTCACCCTAAGGACATGCCCTATGAACCTCTTCGGCAACGGCGACATCACCTCAAAATATGAAGCGGTCAGTCGGTCGCAGGCTGTGATTGAATTTACCCCGGATGGGATCATCCGCGATGCCAATGCGAATTTTCTTGCAGCTGTCGGCTATGAGCTGAGCGAGATCAAGGGCAAGCCCCACTCGATGTTTGTGCCCCCCGCTGAGCGCGAGAGTGCTGAGTACCGCCAGTTCTGGGATGAACTGCGCGCCGGCAAGTTCCAGTCGCGCGAGTTTAAGCGCGTCGCCAAGGGTGGCCGCGAGTTCTGGATCCAGGCCTCCTACAACCCGATCTTGGATCGGGCTGGCAAGGTCACCGGCGTCATCAAATTCGCGACCGATGTGACCGCGCAGAAGCTTGAGAATGCCGATGTGCGCGGGCAGTTGGACGCGATCAATCGCGTTCAGGCCGCGATCTCGTTCCAGCTTGACGGCACGATCATCTCGGCCAACGAGAATTTTCTGCAAACCGTCGGCTATCGGTTCGACGAGATCGTCGGCAAGCATCACCGCATCTTCATGGATGCGGCTGATCGCGACACGCCGGCCTATCGCGCCTTCTGGGAAAACCTAGCTCGCGGCGAGTTCCAAGCCGGCAAGTTCCGCCGCATCGCCAAGAGCGGCAAGGATGTCTGGATCCAGGCGGCCTATAACCCGATCTTCGACATGAACGGCAAGCCGTTCAAAGTGGTGAAGTTTGCAACCGACATCACCGCTGAAGTCGAAGCCGCCGCCAAGCGCGACATCGTCAAGACTGTCGTCGCCTCGATCAACCAGATCGAAAGCGCGCTGACCCAGTCGAGCCATGAGGCCACCCAGGCGGCGGCGGCCTCCATGGAAGCCTCCACCAATGTGCAATCGGTCGCGGCCGGCGCGGAGGAATTGTCCGCCTCGGTGAATGAGATCACCCGCCAGGTCACCCAGGCTCGCGGCATCTCCTCGCGGGCAGTCGACGAAGCCCGCAAGACCACCGATATCGTCTCGGGCCTGTCGTCTGCCGTTCAGCGCATTGGCGATGTGGTCCAGCTCATCAACAACATTGCGAGCCAGACCAATCTTCTGGCGCTCAACGCCACCATCGAGGCGGCCCGTGCCGGCGAAGCCGGTCGCGGCTTCTCGGTTGTCGCTTCCGAGGTGAAGAGCCTCGCGACCCAGACCGCCAAGGCAACGGATGAAATCCGCAGCCAGATCCTGTCGGTTCAGACCTCGACCCACGATGCGGTCTCCGCCATCGGCGAGATCACCGAGACGATTGCCACCATCAGCGAGATCTCAACAGCCATCGCCTCTGCCGTTGAAGAACAGTCGGCGGTGACCTCCGAGATGAGCCTCAACATGCGCGGCGCTGCCGAGGGTGTTGGCGTCATCTCCCAGAACGTCAATGAAATCGCCCGGACCACCGCTGAGATCGGCACCGCCGTTCAGGCGGTTCGGGAAGCGGCCCGCCAGGCGGCCTAGTCGCTCGAAGGCCCTGTTTGGACCCGGTCCGGGTCCTGCCTTTCAGAACCCCGGGGGCGACCACCGCCTCCGGGGTTTTCGTTTGTCCGAGGTCTTTAGGCTGCCCGCAATTGGGTGACGAAGTCCGAGACTTCCTGCTGCAGTGAGACGGTCCGGTTTGAGAGGGCCTGCGAAAGGGTCATCAATTCGCTCGAGGCAGATCCGGTCATCTCGGCTGCCGTCCCG
>JBAWYY010000254.1:0-4574 GCA_037143285.1 Alphaproteobacteria bacterium
GATCTCGTGTTTCAGTCGGTGGCGGGCACGGAAGCGGCCAACACCTCCTTCGGCGTGACGCTGGCCCTTTTGCAGGAGGGGATGGAGGCCGCGCGCTCGCTGAAGCGGGGCACGGTCGGCGAAGACGTGATGTATTTCGAAACCGGCCAGGGCACGGCCTTGTCAGCCAATGCCCATTTCGGGGTCGACCAGCAAACCTGCGAGGCGCGCGCCTATGCGGTGGCGCGGGCCTTTTCGCCGCTCCTCGTCAATACGGTCGTCGGCTTCATCGGCCCGGAATATCTCTATGACGGCAAGCAGATCATCCGCGCGGGGCTGGAAGACCATTTCTGCGGTAAGCTCATGGGCCTGCCGCTCGGTTGCGATGTTTGCTACACCAACCATGCCGAAGCCGACCAAGACGATATGGACACGCTTTTGACCTGTCTTGCCGCTGCTGGCGTCACCTACATCATGGGCGTGCCCGGCGCTGACGACGTGATGCTGAACTATCAGTCGACCTCGTTCCACGACGCCCTCTATGTGCGCGAAACCTTCGGGCTGAAGCGCGCGCCTGAATTCGCGGCCTGGCTTGAAGCCATGCGCATCAGCGAGCCCAATGGTCGTCTCGCCCCACCCGATCCCGGCCATCGGCTGATTGCGGCAGCATGACCCATGACGCGCTGACCCCCGACCCCTGGACGCATCTCGCCCACCTCACGTCCGCGCGCATCGCGTTGGGACGGGCGGGCAGCGCCATGCCGACGCGCGAGGTGCTCCGCTTCGCGCTCGCCCATGCTCAGGCGCGCGACGCTGTTCACGCGCCCTTTGCCAGCGATAAGCTCGCGGCCAAGCTGCATGAGCAGGGGCTGAGAACCGTTGAGGTATCGAGCAAGGCACGCGACCGCACGGCCTATCTGCGCCGGCCCGACTGGGGCCGCATGCTCGACGCCAATGCGCGCGTCGCCCTCGACGTGCTCGGCAAGCCCGGCGGCGATGTGGTGATCGTGGTGGCGGACGGCCTCTCAGCCACCGCCGTCCATGGGATGGCCGTGCCTGTCGTGGAGGCCTTGCGGCCGAAGCTTGGTGCGGCCGGCCTCGGCCTTGGGCCGGTGGTGATCGCCACCGGCGCGCGGGTCGCGCTGGGCGACGAGATCGCCTATCGGGTGGGGGCACGCGCAGTCCTGGTGCTGATCGGCGAGCGACCGGGCCTGTCGGCGCCCGATAGTCTTGGCGCCTATCTCACCTTCGATCCCAAACCCGGGCGCCATGACGCCGAACGCAATTGCGTGTCGAATATTCGTGCCGGCGGCCTAACCCCGCAGCGTGCGGCCTTCAAGCTCTGCTGGCTTTTGACCGAGGCTTTCCGGCGCGGGCTCACCGGCGTCGACTTGAAGGACCAGAGCGACCTTCTGCTCGGGGCCGAAGAGGCCAAGCCCGCGCTTGGCTGAAAAGCGCTGCCTGCGCCAAGGGCAAGGCTCGCCTGTGGGTTCAGCAGGTCGCCTATGGATTGGGCGAACCATCGAAAAACATCATCGCACCTGTGAAAAACAGTGATGGGACCTGTTGAAATTATTGAGCCGCGCGCCAGGAAGACTCCTTGACGATCTATTGCCGTCCGATGCGCGGGAGGGGCCCCACCCCGCTGCGCGTCCGGGGCCGGAAAATGGGTCGCAGAGAGCGCGGTTTTAGCGACTGCGCTCTCACCACACCGTCAACAACACCACGCCCGCGTGAGGCGGCGATGTGTGAAGGAGTATGACTATGATCAGGAACCTGTTGCTGGCCGCAACCGCCGCCGCAGCCTTTGTTTTCGGCCCCACCGCCGCCGAGGCAGGCCGCGATCTCGATGCTATCAAGGCCCGCGGCACGATCCGCTGCGGCGTCCAGGGCCCGTCCAACCCCGGCTTCGGCGTGCCGAGCGCGCAGGGTGTTTGGGGTGGCTTCAACATTGAAATCTGCCGCTCCGTCGCGATCACCATCTTCAACGACCCGAACAAGGTCGAGTTCGTGCCGGTGACCTCGCAGTCGCGCTTCCCCGCGCTGACCAATGGCGAAGTCGACATCCTCTCCAACAACACCACCTGGACGCTGACCCGCGACACCGGCGTGAACCGCTTCAACTTCCCGGCGATCGTCTTCTATGACGGCCAGTCGGTGATGGTGCCGCGCCGCCTCAACATCACCTCCGCTCGTCAGCTCAATGGCGCGACCGTTTGCGTCCAGCCGGGCACGACCACGGAGTTGAACCTCGCGGACTTCTTCCGCCAGAACAACATCACCTTCCGTCCGGTGGTGATCGAGGCCCTCGACGAACTGCGCCGCGCCTATGACCAGGGCCGTTGCGACGTCTTCACCAACGACTTCGCCGCCCTTGCCGCCCAGCGCACCCTTCTTACTAACCCGCGCGATCACGTGATCCTGCCGGAGCGTATCTCGAAAGAGCCGCTCGGCCCGACCATCCGCCAGGGTGACGAAGAGCTGACCAACATCGTCGCTTGGACCGTGTTCGCGCTGATCGACGCTGAGGAATTCGGCATCACGCAAGCGAATGTCGACCAGGTCGCCGCTTCCAACACCGACCCGCGCGTTCGTCGCCTCCTCGGCGTCGAGCCCGGCATGGGTGCCGCGGTTGGTGCCGCAAACGAGAACTGGGCGCGCACCATCATCAAGAGCTTCGGCAATTATGGCGAGATCTTCGAGCGTCACCTCGGCGTCAACACCCCGCTCGGTCTCGAGCGCGGTCAGAACAACATCTGGACCAAGGGCGGTCTGCTCTACGCGCCGCCGGCCCGCTGATCTGAGCTGACAAGAGGGCATCCGGGCTAACCCCGGGTGCCCTTTTCACCCCCAGGCCCGGACCCGACTGGCACAGCGCGTGCTTGGACAAGGCCCTGGCCTTTGATTTTAAGAACCCGCCACGAGCGAGGCGTTATGAGTTCCATTCCAGCCGACGACCGCACGCCGAAGAGCGAGAAAACCGCCTTCTGGAACGATCCGGACAAGCGCGCCTTTGCCGCGCAAGCGCTGCTCCTCGGCTTTCTCGCGACCGTGATCTGGCTCGCCTATCACAATATGATGGCGAATATGGAGGCACGCCGCCTCGTCTTCGGATGGGACTATCTCTCGCGCCCCGCCAATTTCGCCATCGGCGAATCGCTGATTTCGTTTACCCCCAGCGACACCTATGGCCGCGCCGTTATCGTCGGCCTGTTGAACACGCTGCGGGTCGCTATCGTCGGCATCTTCCTCGCGACCGTGCTAGGCGTCGTGCTCGGCGTGATGCGGCTCTCGACCAATCCGCTGCTCGCCCGCCTCGTCTCGGGCTATGTGGAGGTGGTGCGCAACACGCCGCTGCTGCTGCAATTGTTCCTCTGGTACGCCATCATCAATTCGCTGCCCGGCCCGCGCCAGGCGGTTCAGTTCCTGCCGGGCATGTATGTGTCGAACCGTGGCATGAAAGTGCCGTGGGTCGAGTGGTCGCCGGCACTGTGGCCGGCGCTCTTCGCGCTTGCCGCCGGCATCATCGCCGCGATCATTGCCAAGCGCGTGCTCAATCGCCGGCGTGAGGCGACGGGTGACGCGCCGCCGTTTTTCCCGATCGCCATCGGGTTGATCTTCGGCTTTCCGTTCCTGGCGCTCGCCGCGCAAGGCTTCCCGGCGACCTTCTCGGTGCCGGTGCTGAACGGGTTCAATTTCACCGGCGGCATTGAACTCACGCCGGAATTTGCCGCGCTCGTCACCGGCCTCGTGCTCTATACCGCTGCCTTCGTCGCCGAGATCGTTCGCGGCGGCATCACGGCTGTCTCGAAGGGACAGTGGGAGGCGAGCCGCGCGCTCGGGCTTTCCAGCCCCCGCATCATGCGGCTCGTGGTGCTGCCCCAAGCTTTGCGCGTGATCATCCCACCGCTCACCAGCCAGTTCTTGAATCTCACCAAGAACTCGTCGCTGGCGGTTGCCATCGGCTATCCCGATCTCGTCCATATCTCCAACACCACCATGAACCAGTCGGCCCGCGCGGTGGAGGCGATCATGGTGTTCGCGGCGATCTATCTCGCCCTCTCGCTTCTCACCTCGGCGTTTATGAATTGGTACAACGCCCGCGTCGCGATCCAGGAGCGCTGACATGAACGCGCCCACGCCGTCTCGCACCATCGAAACCGCCTTTGTGGCGACCGCAACGCTGCCCTCGCTCGCGCCGCCCGCGAGCGTGCGCCCAACGCTGCCGGTTCGCCTGTTCCGCACCTATTTCGGCACGCCCGCCAATGCCGCGATCACGCTCGGCTGTGTGCTTCTGCTCGCCTGGCTCCTGCCGGCCTTCCTGTCCTGGGCCTTCATCAATGCCACGTGGTCCGGCACGGCCAATGATTGTCGCGCGGCGGGTGGCGCCTGCTGGGCCTTCATCCGCGAGAAATTCTGGTTCTCGGTCTTCGGCCTCTATCCCTTCGAACAGCGCTGGCGACCGGCAACGGTTCTCATCATCTTCGCCGTGATGGTGGCGATCTCGACGCAGCGCTTCGCCTGGCGCCGCGAATTGGTTTTCGCCTGGCTTGCGACGCTCGCCTTGATGTGGGGCATCATGGGCGGCTCGGTGC
>JBAWYY010000255.1:0-4559 GCA_037143285.1 Alphaproteobacteria bacterium
GGCTGTTTAGTTGAAGTGACATCTGAGGTTGCTAACCGGTTCCAATCCGCAGGCGAGACTTCTTGGGCGCTCCGGACGGCGCGGATCGTATAGGCGCTCTCGCTCACGCCCGATAACCCTCGAACGTGACTTGGTCGGCATAGCGCGAGGCAATAGCGCGGTCTTCCTCGCTACGCACCGTCCAGCAGATCACCGGGCGAGCGAGGGCTGAACGGTAAAGCACCGGAACGGGCGCGGGTAGGTCGGCGACACGCCAGGACACGAAGTCCGCGTCGGTTTCGGAATGGTGCGAGAAGGCGGCGAGGGCCTTTTTCATGTCGGCCGGCAGCGCCGACCAATAGCTGTCGCCATAGTCGCTCTGGGCGACGATGCCTCGAATGAGGTCAGGCCGATGCATCTTCAGCCAGGCAATGGGCGCGGGATCAAAAGACATGAAGGCATGGGGGCCCGCATAACTGCTTGCTCCTTAGGCCGCGCGGGAAACGAGCCTCAAATCGCCGTCAAAGCTGGATTTGATCTCGACGACAAGCGACACACGGCCAGCGACCAGTTTGAAAAGCTCACCAAGTGTCAGCATGGAGTCATCGGTGGCTTTGAAGCGCACTTGCTTAAGCGCGCTCGCGTTTCGGGCATTCACCGCGCCCGTCTCATGGGTCAGCCGGTCGAGGGTAAAGTCATGAAACACCATGGCTTCGCTGTCGGCGCTCAGCTGAACATCGCACTCGATCGCATAGTTGCCGCTGATCGCTGCTGCGAAGGCTTTTGGGCAGTTCTCGATGATGCCGGCTGCGGCCTCATGCAATCCGCGATGGGCAATGGGCCGGGCGGCGATGAACGCTGCGCGGCTCACGTCACATCACCTCAACCATGGCCTCGACTTCAACGGCGGCATTGAGCGGCAAAGCGGCAACGCCGATGGTGGATCGGGCGTGGCGCCCTTTGTCGCCGAACACTTCGACCATGAGATCGGAGGCGCCGTTCATTACCTTCGGACCGTCCACGAAATCCGGGGTACAATTGATGAAGCCGCCAAGACGGACGATGCGCACAACGTGATCAAGATCGCCGAGCGCTGCTTGGATATGGGCAATCACGTTCAATCCGCACTGGCGGGCTGCGAGTTGGCCGGCCTCAATGGTCACGTCGGCGCCAAGCTTTCCGGCAACCAAACCATTGGGGCCAAGGGAGATTTGGCCAGAAACCACCAGCATGGAGCCAGAGCGGACGGCCGGCACGTAATTGGCAACGGGCGCGACGGGTGCTGGCAGCACGATGCCGAGATCAGCGAGGCGTTTTGCAATGGTGGACATGGTAAATTCCTGGGGTCTGGGTGCGATGAACCGTGCCCGAAGCAGGATAAGGGTGCAAGGCCAAGAACCGCATTCCGACAGCGGCACGTTATGCACTCTCCACGCGTTGTGGCCTGAGGCATCGCTCCCTATGTTGGGGAGACAGTGTCAGGACGATTACACCGATGATTCGATTTTTTCTCGCTGGGTTGCCGGTGATTATGGCGCTTGTGGCGCAGCCGGGGTTCGCTCAGGCGCCCGCCGGGAGCCGTCCGACCCCGCTCGCCGCCCATACCGCGATCTATGATCTCGCCCTCGATACGAGCAGGGCGGTGCGCGGGGTGGATAGTGCGCGTGGCCGATTGGTCTTCGAGTTCACCGGCAGCGCCTGTGAGGGCTATGCGACATCGTTCCGGCAAGTTGTGGCGATTGGAGCTGCGGGCCAGGATATCGTCATGGATGTCCGCACCACCAATTTTGAAGACGGTGAGGGCAAAAGCTTCCGTTATTCTTCAGAGACCTCGCAGAATGGCGACCGGCGCGACGAGACCGATGGCAATGCTACACGCGAGAGTGCCGGCATCACCGCGACGATCACCAAGCCGAAACCTGAGCGCGCGGAGATTGCGGGCGATGTGGTGTTTCCGACCGAGCACTTGAAGCGCATTCTGGCAGCTGCTCGGGCAGGCCAGACCATTCTGGAGGTGCCCGTCTATGACGGTGCCGATAGCGGGACGAAGCACTATTTGACGACCGCGGTCATCGGTCGCCGGATCGGGCCGGGTGAGGGCGAAATCGAGGCGCAGGCGCGCATGGAGCCGCTTGGCACTCTGCCCCGCTGGCCCGTTACCATTTCCTATTTCGAAGCGGGAAAGGATAGCGCCACGCCGGCCTATTCCATCGCTTTTGAGTTGTTCGAGAATGGGGTGAGTCGAGCTCTCGTGATCGATTACAACGATTTCCGGCTGCGCGGCACGCTACAACAGCTCAAGTTCTCGACCGAACCGCCCTGTGACCGCTGATCTAACGGGCGCCGCGTCGCGTCAATCGTCCAGCACGATGCCTTTGACGACGGCCGAGCGGCCGAACTTCGCGCGAAGCGCATCGACGGCGGTCTCCACTTTGGTATTGCGTGCGATGGATGTGTCGACAAGGTCTGCGGGATCCGCTTTGGCAATGTCATCCAAATCGCTCGCGCCGATGCCGATCAGCCGATAGGCGGTGCCATCGGCCTCCTTGACCAGCATATCCCGGCCGGCTTCGAATAAACGTGCGGCGAGCACGGTGGGAGAACCTAGCGCTCTTGCCCTTGTCCGGATCTTGAAGTCGGCACTTTTCAGTTTGAGCGTGATGGTCGAGCCAGAAAAACCCTTGTCCTTCATCCGTGCAGCGACCTTTTCGCAGAGCGCGAAGAGCTTCTTTTCTAGGGTCCGGAAGTCGCGGATGTCGCCGTCGAACGTCGTTTCCGCTGAGATCGACTTGGTCTCATCGTCGGGCGTCACACGCCGATCATCCTCGGCCCGCGCGAGCCGCGCGAGCCGCAACCCCATGACACCGTAGCGGCGCATGAGGGTCGCCTCATCGGCACGGCGAAGGTCGGCGATGGTTCGGTAGCCGTCCTTTTCCAAGGTTTCCCGGAGCACTTTGCCCACACCCCAGATAAGCGACACTGGCTTGGGCGCCAGAAAATCCAATGCTTCGGCGCGACCAATGACTGCAAAACCGCGGGGCTTGTCGAGGTCAGAAGCGATCTTTGCCAGGAACTTGTTGAAGGAGAGGCCGACCGAAATGGTAATGCCGATCTCGCGCTCGACCCGATAGGCGAGGCCAGCAAGAACGCGGGCAGGCGAGGCGCCATGGAGGCGCTCAGTTCCCGTCAGATCGAGAAAGGCCTCATCAATGGAAATGGGTTCGACCAGCGGGGTGAGGGCCCGCATGGCGTCGCGGACGTCGCGCCCAACTCGGGCATATTTCTCCATGTCGGGCTTGATAACGGTCGCCTCGGGGCAGAGCGCCAAGGCCTTGAACATGGGCATGGCCGAGCGGACGCCGTGAATACGCGCGACATAGCAACAGGTGGACACAACCCCGCGCTTGCCGCCGCCGATGATGACAGGCTTGTCCTTCAGGCTGGGGTCATCGCGCTTCTCAACGGCCGCATAGAAGGCGTCGCAGTCCACATGGGCGATGGAGAGCTCGTCGAGTTCGCGGTGGCGGGTCACGCGCGGCGAGCCGCAGGCCGCACAACGCAGCGCGTCAGAGGTCACATCCGCGAGGCAGTCACGACACAGCGCAGGCATGGTCGAAAGAGTGGGCTTGGCGGCCTGCAAGCGCAAGCCAACCTGGGCGCAATTAGGCTGTCTTATCGAAGATCTCGCGCCCGATGAGCATGCGGCGGATCTCGCTTGTGCCGGCGCCAATTTCGTAGAGCTTGGCGTCTCGCAAGAGGCGGCCGGTCGGGTAGTCGTTGATATAGCCGTTCCCGCCGAGGATCTGGATCGCATCCAGCGCCATTTTGGTGGCATTTTCAGCGGCATAGAGGATGGCACCAGCCGCATCTTCGCGCGTGGTTTGGCCGCGATCGCAGGCTTTGGCCACTGCATAAACATAGGCCCGCGTCGCATTCATCGACACATACATGTCGGCAATCTTGCCCTGGATCAGCTGGAATTCGCCGATGGCTTTGCCGAATTGGCGGCGCTCGTGAACATAGGGGATCGCGACATCCATACAGGCCTGCATGATGCCGATGGGGCCGGCCGCCAGCACCGCTCGCTCATAATCGAGCCCGCTCATCAGCACATTGACGCCCCGGCCGACCTCGCCGAGCACGTTTTCTTCCGGCACTTCGCAATCTTCAAAGACGAGTTCGCCCGTGTGCGAGCCGCGCATGCCAAGCTTGTCGAGTTTCTGTGCGCAGGAAAATCCCTTGAAATGCTTCTCGACCAAGAAGGCGGTGATGCCACGCGAGCCCGCTTCGGGGTCGGTCTTGGCATAGATCACCAGGACATCGGCGTCCGGCCCGTTGGTGATCCACATCTTGGTGCCGTTCAGGACGTAGCGGTCGCCCTTCTTCTCGGCCTTCAGCCGCATGGAAACGACGTCTGATCCTGCACCCGGTTCCGACATGGCAAGCGCGCCCACATGCTCACCGGAAATGAGTTTCGGCAGATAACGGCGCTTTTGCGCCTCCGATCCGTTGCGGTGGATTTGGTTCACGCAGAGGTTCGAATGGGCGCCATAGGAGAGGCCCACGGAAGCCGCGGCGCG
>JBAWYY010000256.1:0-4540 GCA_037143285.1 Alphaproteobacteria bacterium
GCCGGTGTCGATCATCACGAGGCGGTGGGCGGCCAGATCCTCCGCGACGATGGCCGGTGGAATTGCTGCCACCCCCAGCCCATTCACCGCCATGCGCACGATAGTGGCGAGCGAGGTGGAAGCGTGAATGCGCACGTCGCTGTGTCCCGCGCGGGTGAACAGGTCCCTGACGGCGGAAAAAGGCCGTGTTGAGCGCGAAAAAGTGAGGATAGGCTGCGCCGCGAGGTTTGCGAGCGTCGGCGGCTGCAGAGTCAGCGCCACGGCGGGGCTCGCGATGAAGCCGATGTCGTAGCGCGACAGCTCCATATTCTCGACCATGGGCACGCTGATGGGCCCGAGCAGGAAGGCCAGATCAAGATCGCGCTCGATGAGGCGCCCGCGCAGAGTGGCGGAGACATCGACATCGATCTCCAGCACCAGCTGCGGAAAGGTTTTGGCCATGCGCTGGAGAAAGGCCGAAAGCCAGGTGTGCACGATGGTCTCGGCGACGCCCAAGCGCAGCGTGCCTGTCAAAGAGGCGGGGTCGGCCACATCGCGCAGCAGTTCGGTCCGCCCGCGCAGCAAGCGCTCGGCATGGTCGAGCAGGCGGCGGCCGGCATCGGTGAGGCCGAATTGCCGGCGTTCCCGGTCGATGAGGCGGCGGCCGACCTCGGCTTCAAGCTGGGCAATGCGCTGGGAGACGGCGGGCTGGGTGGTGTGAAGGCGCAGCGCCGCGCGGCGGAAACTGCCGAGATTGGCGACCCAGACGAAGGTCTCGAGCGTGCGGAAATCCACCATGCCATGCCCCGGGATTGATAAGCTGAGTTTATCAAAGCCGATCCAAACTTCGGATTGGACGAAACGCAAGAGCAGTGCATGATTTAACTTCTGACATATGGAAATGGGGCGGGAGATCGGGATGGCAGTGGCAGCGCGGCAGATCGAACCGGCCTTTGACAAGAACGATCCCGTGGCCGTTCGCCATGCCGCCCGCAGCGGGGCTTTTACCGGTCAGACCTCGGGGCTCGCGCCCGGTCGCGTGCAGGGCAATCTCGCCATCCTGCCGCGCGATCTCGCCGGCGACTTTCTGCGCTTTTGCCATTTCAATCCAAAGCCTTGCCCGGTGGTGGGGTTGTCGGAGCCGGGCGATCCCACGATCCCCGCGCTCGGCGCCGATCTCGACATCCGCACCGACCTGCCGCGCTATCGCGTCTGGCGCGACGGCGTGCTGGTGGATGAGCCCACCGACATTCGCGCGCTGTGGCGCGATGACCTCGTCGCCTTCGTCATCGGCTGCTCCTTTTCCTTCGAGGAAGCCTTGGTGGAGGACGGTATCGAGCTACGGCATCAGACCAGCTGCGTGACGGTGCCGATGTGGCGGACCTCCATCCAGTGCCGCCCCGCCGGGCCCTTTGCTGGGCCGATGGTGGTCTCCATGCGGCCGATGACGCCCGCGAACGCCATTCGCGCGGTGCAGATCACTTCGCGCTTTCCGGCCGTCCACGGCGCGCCGGTTCATCTGGGTCTGCCCGGAGATATCGGCATTGCCGACATCACCAAGCCCGATTGGGGCGATGCGGTGGAGGTTCGCGCCGATGAAGTGCCGGTGTTCTGGGCCTGCGGAGTGACGCCTCAGGCGGTGATCATGGCGGCGAAACCAGCTTTCGCCATCACCCACGCACCGGGCTCCATGCTGGTGACGGATGTGAAGAACACGAGGCTTGCAGCCTGATGACCGCTCCGGCGCCCCTCAAGCCCCATCCAGGCTTCGGCGCCTTCGCCAAGGCGCATCGGGAGTTTCACTTCGCGCTGGATGAGGCCGGCTGGAACGCCGTGCCCGGCTATGCGGGGGTGGCGGATAAGGTGCTGTCGGGCGCCTTCGACCATCAGGCCCGCCGGGGTGCGGTGACGCGGCTCTCGCGCTGGCAGCCCGGCGCGGCGGTGACCACGCCGGTGTCGCATGAGTGGTGCGAGGAGGTCTTCATCATCTCCGGCTCGCTCTCCATCGGTTTGGCCGATGGCATGATTCGTGAAGAGCTTTTGCCGGCGGGAACCTATGCGGTGCGCCCGGCTCACGTGCCCCATGGTCCCTTTTTCAGCCGCGATGGCTGTCTGATGATCGAGTTTCTCTACTATCCGCCTGATGTGTCTTAGCTGTTGAGGAGCACCCGTCTGATGAAGCCGACTTTTGGATCTCTTGCCCTTGGTGCGCCGCTGGTTGCGGCGGCCCTTAGCCTTGCGGCCCCTGCCGTAGCCCAGACCCTGCCGGCGGGTCCGCCGGTTGCGGTGCAGATCGTCACCCAGCCGGGTCCGGCGCTGCCGCAGTTCACCCGCGTCGACGTGCCCTTGCTGCGCGAGGGCGTGCCGCAGAAGTCGGGCGGTCGCATTTCGGTGACGTTGGCGAGCTGGCCCGAGCGGAACCTGAACGGGCCTGAGATCATTCGCCTCGTGCGCTCGGGTCAGGTGGATATCGGCGCCGTGCCGCTGAACACGGTGGCGGGTGACGTGCCGCTGTTGGATGTGGTCGATCTCGCGGGCATGAACCCCTCGTTGGCCCAGGCGCGCCAGGTGGCCCAGGCCGTGCTGCCGGAAGTGAACAAGGAGCTGGAGCGCTTCGGCACCCGCATTGTCGCGATGTATCCGTTCCCCGCCCAGGTGTTCTTCTGCCGCGATCGGATTACTTCGCTCGCTGATCTCCGCGGCAAGCGCATCCGCACCGGCGGCGGCTCGTCCAACGATTTCGTCACCGCCATCGGCGGCCAGCCCACCGGCATCGGCTTCCCCGAGGTCTATGCGGCGCTTGAACGCGGCGTGGTGGACTGCGCGCTGACCGGCACCGGCTCGGGCAATGGCGCGCGCTGGTATGAGGTGAGCCAGAGCCTCTATGCGCTGCCGCTGTTCTGGTCGGTGTCCATGTATGTGGTGAACATCAATTGGTGGAACCGGCTTGACCCCGCCGTGCGCGCTTTCATGGAGCAGACCATGAAGGATGTGGAAGATGCGCAGTGGAAGCTGGGTGAGGAAGCAACCGAAGACGGCATTGCCTGCAACACCGGCCAGGCCGCGGGCTGCAAGATCGGCCGCCTCGTCGATAACAAGCCGATGAGCGTGTTCCGCCCGTCGCCGGCCGATATCGAGACGATGCGCACGACGCTCGGCTCCACCATTCTTCCGGCCTGGGTTCGTCGCTGCGGCGATCGTTGCGGCGAGATCTATACGCGCCTCGTCGCGCCGATCACCGGCGTTGCGCTCGCGCGCTGAGGTTTGCGCGGTTCTTCGCCGCGCTCCTCAAGGGTTCATCCCTTTCACATGATCGCCCTCCCGGGATGTCTCGGGCGGGTGCAGGGCAGGCTTTGCCGAAAGGGCCCTTTGGGCTCCGCCGTTCCGGCCGATCCGCCCCATCTGCCCCTCGGACGTCTAAGGGATTGAGCGCTCATGCTGACATCAGCCATTATGGTCGCGGGTTTTTGCCGCAAGTTCATTGAACGCATCGGTATCATCATGGGCTATGCCGCCGGCTGGGGTTTCATCGCCATCTCGGCGCTGATCACCTTCGACGTGCTGGCGCGGCGCTTCATCGGCTTCTCGACGCAAGCGACGACGGAACTCTCCGGCTATGCGCTCGCCTTCGGCATCGCCTGGGGGCTCGCTTACGCGCTCTCCACCCGCTCCCATGTGCGCATCGACCTCCTCATCAACCGCTTCCCGCCTGGGCTGCGCTATTGGATGCACCTGATGAGCCTCGCCTTTCTCGCGGTGTTCATGGGCTTCCTGGCGAAGGGTGCCTGGGACCTGGTGGATGAATCGCTGTTGTTCCGCGCGACCGATATCAGCGTGTTGCGCACGCCGCTCGCGATCCCCCAGGGCCTCTGGGCCTTCGGCATCGTGATGATGCTCGTGCTGATCCTCGCCATGTTCGTTGAAAACCTGCTCCTCGTGCTCGCCGGTCGCGGTGCGGAGGCGGAGGCCAATTTGCACACCCGCACCTATGACGAGGAAGCCGCCGAAGCGCTTCAGGCGGTGGGCGCCGATATCACGCTGGAGAAGAAGTCATGATCGCGATTGCCTTTCTCCTCATCCTCGTCGTCTTGATGGTCGGCCTGTCGTTCTTTGGTCAGGGTCCGGGCACGGCCATTGTCGGCGAAGTCTTGATGCTCGTTGGCCTGTTCGGCGTGTTCTTCGGCGCCGGCATCTATGTGGGTGCAGCCCTTGGCGCGCTCGGGCTTATCGTTGGCTTTGCCTTCTCAGACCGGCCGTTCTGGACCTTTCTCGGCCAAACCATCTGGAACCCATCCTCCAGCTTCGTGCTGGTGGCGGTGCCCCTCTTTCTGCTGATGGGCGAGATCTTGCTGCGCGCCGGCCTCTCCGACCGGCTCTATAAGGCGCTCAATGTCTGGCTCAATCGCCTGCCCGGCGGCCTCTTGCACACCAACATTGCGGCCTCCGGTGTGTTCTCGGCGATCTCAGGCTCGTCGGTTGCAACGGCCGCCACCATGGGCTCGGTCGCTTTGCCGTTCTTTCGCGGCAAGCCCTATGACCCCAAGATGGTGCTGGGGTCGCT
>JBAWYY010000257.1:0-4530 GCA_037143285.1 Alphaproteobacteria bacterium
TCGACCTTGTTGATGGCAACGATCAAGGGAACCTTGGCAGCCTTCGCATGGCTAATGGCTTCCACTGTCTGCGGCATGACCGAGTCATTGGCGGCAACCACGAGCACCACGAGGTCGGTGACCTTGGCGCCGCGTGCACGCATGGCGGTGAAGGCCGCGTGACCCGGCGTATCGATGAAGGTGATCTTGCCGCCGAGCGGCGAGACAACCTGATAGGCACCGATATGCTGGGTGATGCCACCGGCCTCACCCGCCACAACCTTGGTCTTGCGGATGGCGTCGAGGAGCGAGGTCTTGCCGTGGTCGACGTGGCCCATGATGGTGACCACGGGCGCGCGCGAGATCAGCTCGTCATCGGTATCGGGCGTATCGAACAGGCCCTCTTCGACGTCGGCTTCCGCCACGCGCTTCACGGTATGGCCGAGTTCTTCGGCGATCAGCTGCGCGGTATCCGCGTCAATCACGTCATTGATCTTCTTCATGATCCCCTGCTTCATCAGCAGGCGAATGACGTCCACCGCACGTTCCGACATGCGGTTGGCAAGATCCTGGATCGTGATCGTCTCAGGGACGATCACTTCGCGCATGATCTTTTCCTTGGTTTCGCTGGGTCGGCGCCCGGTCATGCGCTGAACACGGCGGCGGAATGAGGCCTCCGAGCGCATACGCTCCGAGGCATCTTCCAACGCATTGGTCACGGTGAGGCGTGAACGGCTCTTATCCTCAGCGATTTCGCGCGGTGAGCGCGGAACGGGAGCACCTTTCGCCGGTGCACCACCCGCCCCACGGCGAGCGGGACGACCGTCATCATCATCCGGTATCGCCTCCCTGGCGCGAGAGGCAGCCGGCGGACCGGAGCGCATGGGGCCAGCGCCTTCCGGACGGGCCGGAGGCACGAGGGCGGCGGCACCTGCCGGCCCAAGCCGGGGCGGACGCGGACCATCAAGACGCGGCGGACGGCCGTCGAGACGCGGCGGGCGATCACCGAAGGGACGATCACCCGGCGGACGATCGGAGCGCGCGGCAAAACCACCTTCACGCGGCGGACGATCGCCATAGGGGCGGTCGCCGGGCGGACGATCCGGACGGGGGCCGGAGAAGCCACCTTCACGGGGCGGGCGGTCGCCGAAGGGACGGTCGGTGCGCGGCGGGCGGTCACCGAAGGGACGATCCCCCTGGGGACGATCAGAGCGTGCGGCGAAACCGCCTTCACGCGGCGGACGATCACCATAGGGACGGTCGCCCTGAGGGCGATCCGGACGCGGGCCGGCAAAGCCGCCTTCGCGCGGCGGACGATCACCGAAGGGGCGATCACCCCTCGGCGCGCCATCACGCGGCGGGCGGTCACCAAAGGGACGATCACCTTGCGGACGATCAGACCGGGGGCCGGAGAAGCCCCCTTCGCGCGGCGGACGATCACCTTGAGGGCGATCACCCTGGGGGCGATCCCCTTGCGGACGGTCTGAGCGGGCCATCGGGCCGCTCGGCTGCGGCTGGCGCTCCAGCACGTCGGGCCGGCGCTCGGCACGCGGGGCGCGACCGAGATCGTCGAGGCTGCGCGGGCGATCATCGCCACCGAACCGGCGGCGGGCTTCAAATTCGGAACGGCGGCGCGATTCTTCCTCGCGGCGATGGCGCTCGTCTTCTTCCTGCTTGCGGCGCTCGGCCTCAAGGCGCTCGGCATTGCGGCGCTGATCTTCGTCATTGCGCCGCGCGGCCTCGTCCTCAGCACGCTTGCGCTCTTCGGCCTCACGGGAACGCGCTTCGGCCAGCGCACGGTTGCGGGCCTCCTGCTCGTCGCCGGTCAGCGTGCGCAACACCATGCCAGGCGCTGACCCACCGCGCTGGGCGGGGTCAATCACTTGCGGGCGTGCAGCCACCGGCTCGGCGGCGGGCGCCTGAGCCTGAACGGGCGCCTGGGGCGCAGCCGCGGGCTGAGCCACCGGCGGCTTCGACACGGGTGCGAAGCTGCGTGGCTTGGCGGAGACCTTCTCCACCACCACTTGCTTGGTACGCCCATGGCTGAAACTCTGGCGAACCATGCTCTGCTCCGGTCCAGCCGGACGCTTAAGGCTCAGCGTCTTGCCCGACAGGCTCAGCGTCTTGTCGCCAGGTGTCTTTTCATCACTCATTCGGTTCTCGGTCCTACGCGCGCGTCTGATTAGTGAGGTCTGCTATTCGGCTCTCCAGCGGGAGTCGCGAGAGGCGTTTCGGGTGTCATCCCGGAACGGAACATCGCGAGGGCCGTGCAGCGCGCGAGAAAATTTTCGCTCGCGGAACCCGCAAGCAGCGCTGCATGTACCACATTCATCCGCCCCATTGCCAAATCCAATTGCAACGAAGTGAATAAGCTGACGACTGGAATGTCATCGAGCCCATCGCCGTGTCTCCGGCGCAACGCTTGGCCGAGCTTTCGCGAGCCATCCGAGCCGCCGTCATTGGCATGAATGAGGGCCACGACCGGTTTCCCGGCAATGGCACCTTCCACTTTGGAAAATCCAGTGATGACACCGCCGGCCTTATTGGCAAGCGACAAGGCGCCCAGCGCCTGAACTTCTATCAGATGGTCAACGCGGGCGACGAGATCAAGGTCGACGGTCACCTCACGCTTGAATGCTTTGGTGAAGGATCGGCGTTTCAGCGCTTGAGCGAGCACCGTGCCTTGGGCCGTCACCCAGGCACCCCGCCCGGGCAAGCGCCCTTTCAAGTCCGGCACCACATGACCGTCGGGCCCGACCACGAAGCGGATCATGGTGTCGGGCGCGCCGGTCTGGCGCGTGACGATACAGGTCCGCTCCCGCGCGGGACCGCGCAGGTGAGGCCCCTCATCGAGGGGTGAGTCGAGGGGTTCATCGGCCACGGCGATCATCCTCGCCAGCCCGCCCAGGGACGTTCTCAGCTCCCCGCCACTTCGGCGGGTTGAGCTTCAGCCTCATCTTCCGGCGGCGCCTCGATCCAGCCGGCCTTAACGCGCGCAGCCATGATCATGGCTTCCGCATCGTCCTTGGTCAGCTCGAAATCGTCGAGGAAGCCCGCAACTTTGACGGTCTCGCCGTCCTTGCGCTCGGAATAGCCAACGAGATCGTCGGGGATGCAGCCAGCGAAATCCTCCAACGACTTCACGTCGTTTTCGCCGAGCTTGACCATCATGGCCGTGGTGATGCCGGGAACCTCACGCAGATCGTCCTTCACGCCCAGCGCCACGCGCTTGGCGTCGAACTCGGATTCGATCTTGTCGAGGTGGCTGCGCGCGCGACGCTGCAGCTCGTCGGCGGTTTCCTCGTCAAAACCTTCGATAGAGGCAAGATCAGAGAGGTCGACGAAGGCGATTTCTTCCACATTGCGGAAGCCTTCAGAGGTCAAGAGCTGGCCCACCACCTCGTCCACATCCAGGCTTTCCATGAACAGCTTGGTGCGCACTTCAAACTCAGCCTGACGGCGCTCGCTCTCTTCCTGCTCGGTGAGAATGTCGATGTCCCAACCGGTCAGCTGCGAGGCAAGCCGCACGTTCTGTCCGCGACGACCGATGGCAAGCGACAGCTGCGCATCCGGCACCACCACTTCGATCCGCTCGCGGTCTTCGTCGAGCACCACTTTGGCGACTTCCGCCGGCGCCAGCGCGTTCACCACGAAGGTGGCGATGTCCTGGTTCCACGGGATGATGTCGACCTTCTCGCCCTGCAGCTCGTTGACCACAGCCTGAACGCGCGAACCGCGCATACCGACGCAAGCGCCCACGGGATCGATGGAGGAATCGCGCGAGATCACCGCGATCTTGGCGCGCGAGCCGGGGTCGCGAGCGACTGCCTTGATCTCGACGATGCCGTCATAGATCTCCGGCACTTCCTGGCCGAACAGCTTGGCCATGAACTGGGGATGGGTGCGGGAGAGGAAAATCTGCGGCCCACGCTGCTCGCGGCGCACATCGAAGAGATAGGCGCGGACGCGGTCGCCATTGCGGAACAATTCGCGCGGGATCAGCTCGTCGCGGCGGATGATGCCCTCGCCGCGGCCGAGATCGACCACCACGTTGCCATATTCCACCCGCTTGACGAGGCCGTTGACCACTTCGCCGACGCGATCCTTATATTCGTCGAACTGACGGTCGCGCTCGGCCTCGCGCACCTTCTGCACGATGACCTGCTTCGCCGACTGGGCGGCGATGCGGCCGAAATCGAAGGGCGGCAAGGTCTCGGCGATCCAGTCGCCGACCTGAGCGGCCGGGTTGCGCCGACGGGCGTCGGTGAGCTCGATTTGGGTCGCCAGCGTATCAATGGTCTCGACCACATTGAGAAGGCGCGACAGCCGGATCTCACCTGTTTTCGGCGAGATTTCAGCGCGGACCTCGGTCTCCTGACCGAAGCGCGAGCGCGCGGCCTTCTGGATCGCGTCTTCCATCGCTTCGAGCACGATCTGGCGGTCGATCTGCTTTTCACGCGCAACGGCGTCAGCGATCTGCAACAGTTCCAATCGATTGGCGGAAACGGCCATGGGTGGTTCCCTTCAAGGGCGGCTGTGGTCAGTTGACCG
>JBAWYY010000258.1:0-4519 GCA_037143285.1 Alphaproteobacteria bacterium
GGCGCGACCGTCGACCGCGCGGCGGATGTGGCGGACAAAGCCGCGGGGCGGGTGATCACCTGCCCCACCCATGTGGTCTGGGGCTCGGCAGGCATCCCGTCGAGTGGCGCAAGCCCGCTCGACACCTGGAAGGTCTTTGCGCCCCATGCCACGGGCGAAGCTGTGGATTCCGGTCACTTTATTCCGGAAGAAAATCCCGAGGGCACCTCGAAGGCGCTGTTGCCGTTCCTGACCCGCGCTTAAGCTGGGTTCAGGCCTCACTCGATCCGTTCAGCTGTTGCTCAAGCGGCGGCGATAATCGACCACGCTATAGGCGTGGTCATCCTCAGGACCCGGCTCAACCTCGCGGCGCGCGACCTCTTCGAACTGTGCGCTGTCGATGGCAGGGAAGACGGCATCGCCTGCGGGGCTTGCGTGGACATGGGTGATCAGGAGCCGGCTCGCCCGCCCGATCAACGCCTCATAAAGGGCGGCGCCGCCGATGATGGCGATTTCGCCAAGGCCTGAGCGAAGCGCATCGGCATGGGCGACAGCAAGCGCCGCTTCAATGGACCCCACTACCACCGCGCCCGGCAGCTTCAGGCCATTATCGCGGGACAAGACGATATTGAGGCGCTTTGGCAAGGGGCGGCCCAAGCTGTCAAAGGTCTTGCGGCCCATCACCAAGGGTTTGCCGAGGGTTGCCGCGCGAAAACCCGCGAGATCGGATTTCAGCCGCCAGGGCAGCGCATTGTCGCGGCCGATGACGCCGTTTTCGGCAACTGCCGCGATCATCATGAGCGGGGTCATCGCTGGCCCTTCGCGACCGCTTGGAGTTCAGCCCCCTCGATCCGGAGAATGCGGCGATCGGCCAGGACCTTCGCGCCGCGCGCCTGGTAGGCGGTAAGCGCCTGACGGTTCACATCGCGAACGGTCCACTCAACCCGGGTGAAGCCGCCTTCGATCGCCACTTCCGCTATCCGCGTCAACAGCGCGCCACCGATGCCGTCGCGCCGGAAGGTCGGGCGCACATAGAGGTCGTCGAGCCAAATCGAGGGCTTGCCGAGGAAGGTGGAATAGGTCGCGTAGAAGAGCGCGAACCCCACCACTTCGCTTTGATATTCGGCCACAAGGCCAGCGATGCGGGGGGCTGGCCCAAACAGCGCCTCCTGGAGGTCGCCCTCAGCGGCGGAAAAGGGAATGCGCTCATGGGCGGCGAAATCAGCGAGCAGGCCGTGGATGGCAGGCACATCATCCGCGGTCGCGGGCCGGATCACTCTCATACTGCGACCGGCGCCTTGATATGGGGATGGGGGTCATAGCCCATGAGGGTGAAATCCTCGTAGCGGAAGGCGAAGAGATCGGTCACCGAGGGGTTGAGCTGCATGGTCGGCAGAGGGCGAAGCGGCCGGGACAGCTGCAACTCGGCCTGCTCGATGTGGTTCGAGTAGATATGCGCATCGCCAAGGGTATGGACGAAATCGCCGGGCTTGTAGCCGGTGACTTGCGCGATCATCAGGGTGAACAGCGCATAGCTCGCGATGTTGAAGGGCACGCCCAGGAAGATATCGGCGGAGCGCTGATAGAGCTGGCAGGAAAGCTTGCCGTCGGCGACATAGAACTGGAACAGGCAATGGCAGGGCGGCAGCGCCATGCTCGGGATGTCCGCCGGGTTCCAGGCCGAGACGATCATGCGGCGGGAGTCCGGGCTTTTCTTCAAGAGCGTCAAAAGCTCGGCGATCTGGTCGACCGGTTCGCCATCCGGGCGCGCCCAAGAGCGCCATTGCTTGCCATAAACGGGCCCAAGCTCACCATTGGCATCGGCCCACTCGTCCCAGATGCTGACGCCATTCTCCTTGAGATAGCGGATATTGGTCTCACCCTTGAGGAACCACAGGAGCTCATGGATGATCGACTTCAGATGGAGTTTCTTGGTGGTGACGAGGGGAAAACCCTCGGCCAGGTTAAAGCGCATTTGATAGCCAAACACCGAGCGCGTGCCGGTGCCGGTGCGATCGGTTTTGACCGCGCCGTGGCGCAGCACATGCTCCATGAGGTCGTGATACTGGCGCATGAGGCCCTCAAGCTATCGGTCGAATCGAGCGACAATATACCACTGCGCCCCGCCGATTGCGCCGCAACCGACGGGGGAGCCCACAGGAAAGCAAAGCCGGCAAGCAGATCGCTGGCCCTGAGCCTCAGGCCTTTTTGACGAACAGGTCGAGCTTTTTGAAATGGGCCGCGAGCAGGTAGTAGACCGTCACGCGGTTCTTCGAGTGCGACCCCTTTAGGGTCTCGCCAACGCTCGCGATCGCCGCATCGACGGCCTTCTCGTCGGTCAGCGCCAGTTTCTTCATGCAAAAATTCGCCTTCACGCGTCCGACTTCCTCCGGATCAGAGAAAGAGACGAGTGAGGAATCGCGATTGCGCAGCGCGATTCCGCAATATTTCACGATGCCCTCAACCGCCGCCTCATCGCATTTCGGCGCATATTTCTTCACATCTGCAAGCCAGTCGCTCATCACCGCTCTCCTGCTATCGCTGTGGAAACACGGCGTTAAAGTACCGTGACGCGGCGAGGCTAGCACCGGCGCGGGAGCGCGTCACGAGGGACGACACCTGCACCAAGCGCGGCAAAAGGACGCAAGTTCAGCCGTGGCGCAGGCGCGGCCAGCGGGTGTCGCCTTCCCGAATGAAGCGCATGTAGCTGGCGTTCCAACGCTGTTGGACCTCGGCATTGTAATTGAGGAAGAGCCGGCCATCGACGATGCGCCAATTCATCGGGTCACCTTTAGCGCGATAGCCTTGGGAAGCAGCCCAAGCGCAATGACCGCCATAGGCAGGTGCGTAACGGGTCGGATTGGCCGCGAAGGTGTCGCGATGGGCGGCGGACGCAAAGCGCCAGGTCGCACCGTTCCAGGAGTGGGTGAATTCGGCTGAGCCTTCGGTCGGCCGGCCGCCGTCGAAGTAGGCCACGGCATCATAGCCGCCGGCGCCGACGCCATCGATGAGACCGGTGAAGACCTCGCCTGCCCGGGCCTGGCGGCTGATCAGGGCAAGGCCCACAAGGCCGGCCGCGCTTTTCAGCGCGAGACGACGGGAGATCTGGACGGGAGAAGACAGAGAGCTTGAGAAAAACATCGCGCGTGCTCCGAGACGAGGCCGGGTGATGCCGGCTCTTCGTCTCGGTTACGCGTGCATCCGCTGGAACGTTACACCGCTTGTTATTCGGTGAAGACGGCGTCGCGCTTTTTGTTGATGGCGGGCAGGAATGCGACGATCATCATGATGACGGCAATCGCGATCAGGCCCGCCGAGATCGGCCGGTTCTGAATGTCGACGAAAACCGACCAGTCGCCGCGCGACATCAAGATGGACCGACGCAGATATTCCTCCATCAGCTTGCCCAGCACGAAGCCGAGCAAGAGCGGCGCCACCTCGAAGCCCATCTTCAACAGGGCGTAGCCCACAAGCCCGAAGAAGGCCGTGATGAACACGTCAGCCGGGTTGTTGTTGATGGAATAGATGCCGATGCAGCAGAACATCAGGATCGAGGGGAACAGCATGCGGTAGGGCACCTTCAGGAGCTTCACCCACAAGCCGATCAGCGGCAGGTTGATGATGAGCAGCATGAGGTTGCCGATCCACATGGAGGCGATCATGCCCCAGAACAGGTCCGGACGCTTTTCCATGACCTGCGGCCCCGGCACGATACCGTGGATGGTCATGGCGCCCACCATCAAGGCCATGACGGCATTGGGCGGGATGCCGAGGGTGAGGAGCGGGATGAAGGAGGTCTGAGCGCCGGCATTGTTGGCGCTTTCAGGCCCCGCGACCCCTTCGATCGCACCCTTGCCGAAGCGTGAGGGGTCTTTCGCGATCTTCTTCTCGATCGTGTAGGAGGCGAAAGGTCCGAGCACCGCGCCGTTACCCGGCAAGATGCCGAGCGCGCCGCCAATGGCTGTGCCGCGCAAGACCGGCATCGCCGATTGCTTCATGTCCTCCCAACTCGGCAAGAGTTTGCCGATCTTGTTTTTGAGGACGTCGCGCGTCTCGGGATTCTCGAGGTTTCGCATGATCTCGGCAAAGCCGAACATGCCCATGGCGATGGTGGCAAAGTCGAGGCCGTCAGCAATCTCCGGCCAGCCGAAGGTCATGCGTTCCGCGCCGGTTTCAAGATCCTGGCCGACGGTGGAGAGCATGAGGCCGCAGACGACCATGGCAATGGCTTTGACCACCGAGCCGCGGGCGAGCACGACCGCGAAGATGAGGCCCATGACCATGAGGGAAAAATATTCGGCAGGGCCGAACAACAGGGCGACGCGGGTGAGCGGGGTTGCAAGTGCCGCGATGATGAGGGTCGCAACGGTGCCGGCGAAGAAGGAGCCGATGGCGGCAATGCCGAGCGCCGCGCCGGCGCGGCCGTTGCGGGCCATTTGGTGACCGTCGAGCACGGTGACGACGGAGGTCGCCTCGCCTGGGATGTTCACCAGGATGGCCGTGGTGGAGCCGCCATATTGGGCGCCGTAATAGATGCCGG
>JBAWYY010000259.1:0-4513 GCA_037143285.1 Alphaproteobacteria bacterium
GTGATTGGACACGACGATGCCATCAACGCCTCGTTTCACCGCTTCCCGCGCATCATCGGCATGTTGGATGCCTTTGAGGAGGACGGGTAACCGCGTCATGGCTTTCAGCCGTTCCACGTCGTCCCAGACGAGATCAGGCCTCGAATAGGTCGCGACAAAGCGGGCAACCGCATGGCGCATCTCTGTGACTGAGAGGCCATAGCGCCGGCCGGCGCCTGCGAGATCGATCAGAGCGCTGACGAGATCGAAACCGCGCGGCCGAAACGGGGAGGGTGGAGGGGCTGCAAGCTTACTCTTGAACACGGGGTCAGAGAGATATTGCGCGAGCCCCTGGCCACGCAGGAAGGGGAGCGACGCCACATCAAGGTCGCGCGGGCGCCAGCCGAGGATGGTGGTATCGAGGGTGAGAACAATTGCCTCGCAGCCGCAATTCTCGGCGCGTTTGATGAGCGAGCGGGTGAGGTCGTCGTCAGCGCTCCAATAGAGCTGGAACCAATGGGGCGTGTCGCCAAGAAGGGTTGCGACCTCTTCCATGGGGACTGAGGCTTGGTTCGAAAAGACCATGCCGACCTGTTCGCGCTTTGCCGCGCGGGCGACCGCCCGTTCGGCCTCGCGATGGGCCATTTCCAAGACGCCGATTGGCGCCAAAAGGAGAGGGTTTGGGTGGCGACGCCCGAAAAGCTCGACAGTCGTGTCGCGGGCCGAGGCATCTTTCAACATGCGTGGCACGATGGCGCGCCGATCGAGAGCTGCCCGGTTTGCGGCCATCGTGGCCTCCATGCCCGCGCCGCCCGCAACATAGGCGAAAGCTTTTTTCGGCATGGCATGGCTTGCGGCGCTCTCAAGAGCTGCGGGCGCCACCGGCACCAGCGGCAGTTTGCCGCCCAATCCTGTCACATAGATCTCGGTCTGGCGCAGTCGGCCGGGTCCAATCGGGGGTGGCGTGTTCGTCATCGCTTTTTGTCACCGTATCGGTTGTTCAATCTGTTGCGTGATGCCCCATACCCGTCACCTTGGGGCTTCTACGTTGCCCTTGCTCCGTGAGCGGACGATGGGCTATGCCCTCTCCAACTTCCCCACACCTCTGACGATGGTGCCGCATGGCTCGCCAATTCGCCTATCACATGTCCGGTCTGACCAAGGCCTATCCCAACGGCAAGAAAGTGCTCGAAAACGTGCACTTGTCTTTCTATCCAGACGCCAAGATCGGTGTTTTGGGTGTCAACGGCGCGGGTAAGTCGACGCTTTTGCGCATTATGGCCGGCACCGACAAAGAATATACGGGCGAAGCATGGGCGGCCGACGGCGTGCGCGTCGGCTATTTGCCCCAAGAGCCCCATCTCGACCCAGCCCTCACGGTGCGTGAGAACGTCATGCTGGGGGTCGCCAAGAAACAGGCGATCTTGAACCGCTACAACGAGCTTATGGCGGATTACTCGGACGAGAACGCCGATGAGGCCGCCAAAATCCAGGACGAAATCGATGCCCAGAACCTCTGGGATCTCGATAGCCAGATCGACCAGGCAATGGATGCCTTGCGCTGCCCTCCCGACGATTGGGATGTTGCCAAGCTCTCAGGTGGTGAAAAGCGTCGGGTGGCGCTTTGCCAGCTCCTGCTCGACCAGCCGGAAGTGCTCCTCCTCGACGAACCGACGAACCATCTTGATGCCGAGACAACGGCTTGGCTTGAAGGCCATTTGCGGGCCTATCCCGGCGCGATCTTGATCGTCACCCACGATCGCTACTTCCTCGACAACGTGACGGGCTGGATCCTCGAACTCGATCGCGGCCGTGGCATCCCCTACGAGGGCAATTACTCCTCATGGCTTGCTCAGAAGCAGAAGCGCTTGGCGCAAGAAGGCCGCGAGGAAGAGACACGGTTGAAGGCGCTCGCCCGCGAAGCGGAGTGGATTTCGGCCTCGCCGAAGGCGCGGCAGGCGAAGAACAAGGCGCGCTACACGCGCTATGAAGATCTTCTCGCCAAGGCTCAGGAAAAAGGCCCGACGACCGCACAGATCATTATTCCGATTGCCGAACGGCTCGGCAACAATGTCATTGAATTCTCAAGCCTCTCAAAGGGCTTCGGCGATAAGCTCTTGATCGAAGATCTGTCGTTCAAGCTGCCACCCGGTGGGATCGTCGGTATTATCGGGCCAAACGGCGCCGGCAAAACGACCCTGTTCCGTATGATCACCGGCCAGGATAAGCCCGATAGCGGCACGATCACTATCGGCGAGACCGTGAAGCTTGGCTATGTCGACCAGTCCCGAGACGCTCTGGCATCCGACAAGACGGTTTATGAAGAAATCTCCGGCGGTAACGAGATCCTCTATCTCGGCAAACGCGAGATCAATGCGCGCGCCTATTGCGGGGCGTTCAACTTTAAGGGTGGCGACCAGCAAAAGAAGGTCGGCCAGCTTTCCGGCGGTGAGCGCAACCGCGTGCATCTCGCCAAGATCCTACAGCGCTGCTCGAATGTCCTGCTGCTCGACGAGCCCACCAACGATCTTGATGTCGACACCCTTCGCGCACTGGAAGAAGCGCTTGAGGACTATGCCGGCTGCGCCGTCGTGATCAGCCACGACCGCATGTTCCTCGACCGTATCGCGACCCACATCCTCTCCTTCGAGGGCGATAGCCACGTCGAATGGTTTGAGGGCAATTTCCAGGATTACGAGGAAGACAAGAAGCGGCGCTTGGGGATCGATTCGACCATTCCCCGGCGCATCCAGTACAAGAAGTTCAGCCGGTGAGATGAGGCGCGACGCTTGACCGCTGAACAGCGACAGGGCGCCTCGTCACCCCAGACCCAGCTCTTCCGCACTGATCCAGAACACCTCGCCGTCAGAATTCTCGCTGTCGAGCCAGGTGAAGTTGAGATCGGGAAACTCGTCTTCGATCAGATGGCGACCAGTTCCGATCTCACAGAGGAGCGCCCCCTGATCGGTCAGATAGTCCGGGGCCTCGGCGAGAATCCGGCGAACGAGGTCCAGCCCATCCTCACCGCCGAGATGGGCGAGCATGGGTTCGGCTGCATATTCAGGCGGGAACGCATCGACTTCCGCGCGCGCCACATAGGGCGGATTGGTGATGATCAGATCGTAACGGCGTTGGCGAAGAGGCCCGAAAAGGTCGCCGGCCCGGAGCCGCACACGCTCGGTGAGCTCATAGGTTTCGACATTTGCGCTCGCAACGGCAAGCGCATCGGCTGAGAGGTCGACCGCGTCGACATGCGCCTCCGGAAAGGCCAAGGCGGCGATAATCGCAAGGCAGCCCGACCCGGTGCAAAGATCGAGGACCGACGAAACTGTCGAGGGGTCATCAATGAGCCCCAGGCCGTCGGGTCCTAAGGTGCCGTTGGTGAGAAGCTCCGCCAAATAGCTGCGCGGTATGATGACCCGCTCATCGACCTTAAAGCCAAGGCCGCCGACATAGGCCTTACCGAGCAGGTAAGGCGCCGGTTTGCGGGTGGCGATGCGGGCCTCGATCAATTCCAAGAGCTTCGCGCGTTCCGCTCGGGTGATGCGGGCATCCGCCCAGGGGTTTACGTCATCGATGGGGAGAGAGAGGCCTTCAAGCACCATGAAGGCTGCCTCATCCACCGCGTTTGCCGTGCCATGGCCATAGATAAGCTTCGCCGCATTAAAGCGTGAGACCGCAAATCGGAGGATGTCGCGCAGTGTGACGAGTTCATCAAGCGCGGGATGTTCAAGGGCGGGCTCTTGCATGGCGGATCACCTTTGCCGCTGAGATTTTCAATGAAGCCGACGTAGCCCGCCGTGTTGCCGCAGATGAGATCGATGTCGCCATCGCCGTCCCAGTCGAAGCCGAAGGGAGTGACGAGCGCGCCGAACTTCACCTGATCTGCCTCCTGCTGGAAGTAGCGTGGCTCGGCATAGACGGGTGCTTTATTGTCGAGTTTGCCGGTGTTTTCGATGAAGGCCACGCGGCCGTCTTCGTCGCCACAGATGAGATCGACATCGCCGTCCTTGTCCCAGTCAATCGCGGTGGGTGTGATCATTTCGAGATCCATCGTGAGGTAGCGGCCGGTATCGGCCTTCAAGCGTGCGCCGAGTGCGTATTTTGGCTGCGTGCGCGTGCCGGTGTTTTGAAAATAGGTGAAGCCATCGAGAAACTCGCCGCAGAGCAGGTCGAGATCGCCATCGCCATCGTAGTCTGCAAAGTTTGGCGCAGGCCAGCCGAAGGTTTCCACCGGCCGGTCAGTGGCGATGATTTTCTTGGGCTTGTCGTAGGCAGGCTTGTCGTTCGTGCCGGTGTTGCGCAGCAGATACACGTAGCCGCGCAGGGGGCCGTTCATCCAGCGGCCGTTCTCGGTGTAGGCATTGTCCCAACCATACTCGGTCCAGTCATCGACGCCGACGATGAGGTCATTGTTGCTATCACCATCGAAATCAACCACACGCCACATGTCGCCGCGTACTTTGTTAGGATGCACCTTCGCATCCACCGGCAGCTTCTGCTCATGCTCCAGACCGGTTTTGAGAAAGTCGGG
>JBAWYY010000260.1:0-4510 GCA_037143285.1 Alphaproteobacteria bacterium
GTGCTGGAGGCCGTGGCTTTGCCGGCCGAGCCTGCTGGCTTGCCGCTTGATCCCGGCCATGCGCTGACAGCGCTCAATCCCGAGCAGGAGACGGCTGCGCGTGCGCTTGCAACGGCGGTCGCGAACAAAGCCTTCGCGGTCTATCTCCTCGATGGCGTCACGGGCTCCGGCAAGACCGAGGTCTATTTTGAGGCCATTGCCGAGGCGCTCCGGCAGGGCGGGCAAACCCTAGTCCTGGTGCCGGAAATCGCACTGACCGCGCA
This sequence comes from Alphaproteobacteria bacterium, assembly GCA_037143285.1. Classification (GTDB taxonomy): domain Bacteria; phylum Pseudomonadota; class Alphaproteobacteria; order Rhizobiales; family Phreatobacteraceae; genus Phreatobacter. The sequence goes on from JBAWYY010000260.1 coordinate 264, forward strand.
GTTCCTCGACCGATTTGCAGCCCGCTTCGGCCACCAGCCCGCGCAATGGCATTCAGGCGTTGCCCAGTCCAAACGGGCGCGGATTTGGACCGGTGTGGCTTCCGGCGAGGTAAAAGTCGTGGTCGGCGCACGCTCGGCGCTGTTCTTGCCGTTCAAGGATCTCGCCGCCATCGTGGTCGATGAAGAGCACGAAGCCGCCTACAAGCAAGATGATGGTGTCCACTATCACGCCCGCGACATGGCGGTGGTGCGCGGACGTATTCACGGCGTGCCGGTCGTGCTGTCATCCGCGACACCGTCCATCGAAAGCCGGGTCAATGCCGACAAGGGCCGGTACGCGAGGCTCGTACTGCCGGAGCGTTTCGGCGGGCGCACGATGCCGCGGATTGCGACCGTCGATATGAGGAAGGCAGGTCCTGCCCGTGGGCGCTGGTTATCGCCGGCGGTCGAGCAGGAGGTGCGCGCGACCCTTGAAGCGAAGGAGCAGGCGCTCCTGTTTCTCAACCGGCGTGGCTATGCGCCCCTCACGCTGTGCCGGACCTGCGGCGAGCGGGTCCAATGCCCGAATTGTACGGCTTGGCTCGTAGATCATCGCTTTCGCCGGCGCCTGATCTGCCACCACTGCGGCTTCTCCATGCCGCCGCTGGAACATTGTCCGAAATGCGCGGCCGTCGACAGCTTTGTTGCCTGCGGGCCGGGTGTTGAGCGGATCGCCGAGGAATGCGCGACCCTGTTCCCGGAGGCGCGGCTCCTTGTGCTCTCGTCCGATATGGCCGGCGGCTTGGAGCGGCTGCGTCAAGAAATCGAAGCTGTTGCACGGGGTGAGGCCGATATCGTGATCGGCACTCAACTCGTCGCCAAGGGGCACCATTTTCCAGGGCTTGCCCTTGTCGGTGTCATCGACGCTGACCTCGCGCTCGCCCAAGGCGATCCGCGGGCTGGCGAACGAACCTTCCAAGTGTTGCAGCAGGTGGTCGGTCGTGCGGGCCGCGCGAAGGATGGCTCGCGGGCGCTGCTGCAGACCCATATGCCGGATCATCCCGTCATCGATGCCATCGTAAAGGGTGATCGAGAGGCATTTTACGCCGCTGAAATCGAGATGCGTGAGGCAGCCTTGCTGCCACCGTTCGGTCGCCTCGCAGCTCTCGTGATCAGCGGCGATGATCAGGCCTCACCCATGGCCTATGCGCGCATGCTGGTGCGCGCGTCTCCTCGCGATGCGGAGGTGACTGTGCTCGGGCCCGCCGAAGCCCCCATTGCTCTGGTACGCGGTCGCCATCGTGTGCGCCTCTTGGCCCGCAGTCGCAGGGCCTATGACCTCTCGGCCTATTTGTCCCAGTGGCTATCGTCGGTGGAGGCGCCGAGGGGTGGAGTTCGCCTTGAGGTGGATGTCGATCCACAGAGCTTTCTTTGACGCGACTTAGCCGTGCCCGTCCTTGCTCGGTTCGAGCGCCCGTGCTAGCTCGCGCCAACTTTAATTCATTGCCCGGTCAACGGCCGGACTTCACCCTCTAGGAACCGAGCCCAATGACGACCGAAGCCGAAGCCGCCCCGCAGCTCAATGTGCTCGCGCAATATATCAAGGACCTCTCATTCGAGAACCGCAATGCGCCTCGCTCGCTGATGCCTCAGCAGGAGCAGCCGGCGATCAACATCCAGATCAACGTCAACGCCAACCCGCTGAACGAGACCGATTTCGACATCGAGCTCTCGATCGAGGGTGACGCGAAGACCAAGGACATGACGCTGTTCAAGTTCGAGCTGATCTATGGCGGCATCTTCCGGCTGACCGGCGTGCCGAAGGAAGCGATCCATCCGGTCGTCTTGATTGAGTGCCCGCGCCTGCTGTTCCCCTTCGCGCGCCAGATCCTCGCAAACACGACCCGTGAAGGTGGCTTCCCGCCGCTCTATCTCGATCCCGTCGATTTCGCGATGCTCTACCGTCAGCGTCTCGCCGAGACCGGCGGCATGCCAGCCGGTGGGCCGGCGCTGACCCAGTGATTGCCGCAGAACGAAACCAATTAAGCCGGGCCATGTGCCCGGCTTTTTCGTTTGTACGAGATGCGCTGTGATCGGCGATAAAACAGCGTTCATCCGGGCGAATACGCGATTGGCCGCGGTGCCGCACGCGCCTGAGATCCGGCTTTATCTTGCCGATGAAGCGACTGCGCTTTGGCAGAAAACCGAGGACGAGTTGGGGCTCATCGGCCTTGATCCACCCTTCTGGGCTTTTGCTTGGGCCGGCGGTCAGGCGCTGGCGCGCTACATTCTCGACAATCCCAAAGTCGTCGTCGGACGATCAGTGCTCGATGTTGCCACCGGGTCCGGGCTTGTGGCGATCGCAGCGGCAAAAGCCGGTGCGCGCGAGGTGACCGCTGTCGACATTGATGGCTTTGCGGAAACAGCCGTTCGCCTCAATGCGGAGGCCAATGGGGTCGCGCTCACGACGATGATCTGTGATCCCGCCGCGTCAGATTTGCGCGCCGAGGTCATTTTCGCAGGCGACATTTGCTACCAACGTGAAATGACCGATCACATGCTTGCGTGGCTCGGTCCCCATGCAAAGGCCGGAGTTCCCGTATTTATCGGGGACCCCGGCCGCACATATCTTCCACGCGAGCGTCTTGAGAAGCTAGCCGAGTACCAAGTGCCGGTGACGCGCGCGCTCGAAGACTTCGAGATCAAGCGCAGCGCCGTATGGCGGCTCAAAGCATAACGGCAGCTCGTGAACCCTAAGGGCTCACTTCGCCATATTGGTCTGGACCTTCGTGAAGGACGTCTTCACGGTGCCGCCGAGCGTGTTGACGGTCACGATGATCACACCGGCGATACCGGCGGCGATCAGGCCGTATTCAATGGCAGTGGCGCCGGACTCACAACGGGCGAAACGGGTAACGAGCGAACGCATGGGAACCTCCTGTATTGCGTGAGACCGGTATAGTGGTAAGGCCTTCCAACTCGGTTAATTTCGGGCGGCTCTATTCGTTAATGCGCTCAAATTTATCCAGTTTCAGCGTTTCTGAGCATTTATCGTTAAAGCCGAATTGATTTTCGCTTCGTTTGCGCATGATTTGACGGCTAAATTGAAAAGAAAAGGCCGCACGTCCTGTCTAGAACATGCGGCCTTAGCTTCGGCGCGGACGACGCCTCTTATCGGGTCAGTCGGAGCTTCGAGATATTGCCCGCCATCGCGTCGAAGGCTGCCCTGAGCGATGAGGGCGAGGTCACCCGATAGTAGTAGTGGGTCGGTGACGTCGCGCAGTTTTGGAACAGGCGCCCGATATCGGCGGGCATCGAGTTCTGCGAGTCATAGAGCACGGTATAGATCTCGATATCCTGCGCTTTGACATTGTTGCAAAGCTCAGCGAGGCGCGTGTTCAAGATGGCAGTCATCTGGGCGGGGTCGGTGGTCCCTAAGCGATTGGCGAAGGCATAACCCGTTGCCGTGTAGTCGCTGCCCGCGAACGTGTTCTGCGGCACGAATTCGTTCATGCCGTCAGTCATCAGCACGATGATCTTCTTATTTGCGCGATCATAGGGCTGAGCGTTGCCGAAGGGGCCGTTGGGCGAGATCGTCCGCCAAGCCCAAGCGAGACCTTCCACCGAATTGGTGCCGCCGCCGCCATAGGTGCGCAGCTGCGAGATCGCCGAGATCACGCGTCCCTGCGTTTCTGTGAGTGGAACAATCGGATCGGGGCATCCGGAATTAGGCCCTTGCTGGATGAAGGCATTATCGTCCACCCGATCCGGGCGGAAGGCATATTTCCAGACATAGCCAAGGGCCAAACGATCGTCCCAGGTGTTGTAGACCCAGTTCGGTGTATGGCGGGCGTTCCAATCTTCATAATAGTTGTTGCGAACATTGGAGGACCCGTCTCGCTCATCCGGCCAAAGATATGGCACGAGGAAGCTGTCGGGATCGCTGTTGCTTGGGCGAACGTCACGAACATCGAGCGGATAGGGACGTGCTTCCACGCAGCCACGCCACGCCACCCCCATCGCCCGGAAGAGGTCGAAGTGATTGACCTTGTTGGGCGTGCGCGGGTTGCAGTTGCCGCCCATGGAGAAAATGTCGCCATAGACGAAGCCTGCCTGAGCATTGGCAGCTTTCGGACCAATGGCAGAGGCGACCGCATCCACGGCTGACACCACGCGATCGGTCAATGACGCCGGCACCGGCGGGGCAATCGCAATGCCTTGCGACTGCGCGAGTTCGCCAGCATGAGGGGCTGCCAGTTCGGCAAACT
>JBAWYY010000261.1:0-4467 GCA_037143285.1 Alphaproteobacteria bacterium
ACAACATGGCCGAGGTAGAACGCCTCTGTGATCGGGTTATCATGCTGAAAAAGGGGCGGATCGAGGATGATGGCGCACCGGGCGAACTCGTGACCCGCTATGGCCGGTCGAACCTGGAAGAGGTCTTCCTCGATGTGGCGCGCGGTCGCCGGGAGCCTGCGGTATGAGTTTTTCACCCGCTCGTGTCGCAGCCATCGTCACCCGCTATACCTATCTTCTGCGCTCGTCCTGGCCGCGGCTCCTTGAGCTCGTCTATTGGCCGGTCTTGAACCTCATGACCTGGGGTTTCCTCCAGACCTATGCGGCCTCCTCGCCCAATGGCGGACTTTTCGTCGCGGGCGCGCTGGTCTCGGGCCTTTTGCTCTGGGAAGTGCTATTTCGCGGCCAGCTCGGCTTTTCCATTTCATTTTTGGAGGAAATCTGGTCGCGCAATCTCGGCAACTTGCTGATGAGCCCTCTGCGCCCGTCAGAATTCGTCGTCGGGCTGATGGTCATGAGCCTTCTGCGCCTCCTGGTCGGATTGGTGCCGGCCACCATCTTGGCGGTCGCCTTTTTCGGGCTTGATCTTGCCCGTCTCGGCATCGGTCTGGTGGCCTTCTTCGCTTTGCTGGTCATGACCGGCTGGGCGGTGGCGCTGGTGGTTGCAGGCCTCATTCTGCGCCATGGGCTAGGCGCCGAGAGCCTCGCCTGGACCATTCTCTTCGTGTTTTGGCCGCTGTGCTGCGTCTATTACCCGCTAGCGGTTCTGCCGGGTTGGTTGCAGGCCATAGCATTGACGTTGCCGCCAACCTATGTGTTCGAGGGCATGCGCGCGGTTCTGAACACCGGCGTTTTAAGGCTTGATCTCCTCGCCATTTGCGCGGCGCTGAACGTGGTTTGGTTTGTCATTGCGAGCGCGGTTTTTGTCTGGCTCCTCGACAAGGCTCGCGAGGCCGGTTCGCTTCTTTCAAGCGGCGAATAGGCATATTCGCCGGCGTCCTTCGTCACGCAATCGCTTAATCGCCCGATGGTCGTCCGCGCATCTTTTTCACATCACTCCGCTTGGTTTTACCCTCCAAGCGACGCGCCTTTGAAGCCTTGGTCGGTTTTGTCGCGATTCGGCGTTTCGGTCTGATCGCTGCCTTTGCAATCATCTCGACGAGACGCGCAATCGCATCCTCGCGGTTCATATCCTGGGAGCGAAAGCGGTCGGCCTGAATGACGATCACACCATCTTTGGTCAGTTTCGAGCCCGCGAGCGCTTGCAGTCTGACCGAGACATCAGCTGGCAGGCTCGGCGATCGGCGCGCGTCAAAGCGCAGTTCGACGGCAGTCGCAACCTTGTTGACATTCTGACCGCCAGGGCCAGAAGCACGAATATAGGAGAGCGATAGCTCATTGGGATCAAGCGAGAGGTTGGGTGTGACCTCGATCATCGAAAGGCCTCCCCGGCACCTGTCGTTCAAGCCGCCAAGCCGCGCTTCACCATGAGCGCATTAGGATCAGGGGCTCGCCCGCGGAATGCCACATAGGCTTCAAGCGGATCCGCCCGGTTACCGGCCGCATAGACATGGGCAAGCAGCCGATCGGCCAAGGCTTTGTCGAAGGGATTGCCTGTTTCCTCGAAAGCTGAAAAGCCATCGGCATCAAGCACTTCTGACCACATATAGCTGTAATAGCCGGCTGAATAGCCGTCGCCCGAGAAGACGTGTGCAAAATGCGGCGTGCGATGGCGCATCACCATGCCCTCCGGCATGCCGATGCGGGCGAGTTCCTTGGCCTCAAAGGCAAGGGGGTCGAGATCTTCTGCATTTTCCAGGGAGTGGAAGGCCATATCGACGAGGGCCGACGAGGTGTATTCGACAGTCGCAAAGCCCTGATTGAAATTGCGCGCGGCGAGCAGCCGGTCAAGCAACGCAGTCGGGATCACCTCACCCGTTTCAGCATGCACCGCAAAGCGCGACAGCACTTCCGGCCGAGACAGCCAGTGCTCGTACAACTGTGAGGGAAACTCGACGAAATCGCGAGCAACCGAGGTGCCGGAGAGCGATGGATAGGTCACATCGCTCATGAGGCCATGAAGCCCGTGGCCGAACTCGTGAAACAGGGTCCGGGCATCGTCGAAGGACAGGAGAGCCGGTTTGCCGGGCGCGGGCTTCGCGAAATTCATCACATTGACGATGATCGGCCTGATATCGCCGGTAAGTTTTTCCTGAGACCGGAACGCGCTCATCCAGGCACCGGACCGCTTGGATGCACGGGCGAAGTAATCCCCAAGGAACAGGCCAATCGGTCGACCATCTTTGGTCACCTCAAAGGCTTGGACGTCGGGATGGTAGACCGGTACATCCGGGCGCGGTGTGAAGCGCACGCCAAACAGCTTGGTTGCGACGTCGAACGCGGCCTCGATCATGCGGTCGAGCTGGAAATAGGGCTTGAGCGCCGCTTCATCCAGCGCATGACGCTGTTGACGCAGCTTCTCCGCGTAGTAGCGCCAGTCCCAGGCCTCAACGGGCTCGTTCATGCCTTCGGATCGGGCAAATTCCGCGAGATCCGCCCGCTCTTTCTCAGCCTTCGGCCGCGCCTTGGCCCAGACACGATCAAGCAGTTCGCGCACCGCCTCTGGCGTTTTAGCCATGGTGTCGTCGAGCTTATAGGCCGCAAAGGTCGGGTAGCCGAGTAGCCGCGCTTTTTCCGCCCGAAGCGCCACTGTCTCAGCGATGATGGCGCGATTGTCGGTCTCACCACCCATTTCGCCGCGCTTCATCCAGGCTTCAAACAGCGTGCGGCGCAGATTGCGGCGGGGCGACAGAGACAGGAACGGCTCGACCAGGGAGCGCGACAGGGTCAGCACATGGCCGGTAAGGCCCCGTTCGGCAGCAGCAGATGCAGTGGCTGAAACCAGAAAATCCGGGAGACCCTCAAGGTCAGCCTCGCTGAGCGCCATGGTCCAGGTCGATTCATCCTTCAAGATGTTCTGCCCAAACGTCGTACCGAGAGTCGCGAGCCGACCGCTCAACTCGCGCATGCGCGCCTTGCCGGCTTCGTCCAATCGAGCACCGGAGCGAACAAAGCCTTTGTAGGTCCGGTCCAACAGCCGCGCTTGCTCGGCGCTCAAAGTGAGGCTCGCTGCTGCCTCATGTAGCGCCGTCACGCGGGCAAACAGGCGAGGATCTAGCCCGATGGCTGTCCAATGGGCCGCCATGATCGGGGCATAGTCACGCTGGATCGCCTGCAGCGCGTCATTCGTGTCGGCACCCACCAAATTATAAAAGACGCCGGATACGCGGGAGAGCGCATGGCCCGCAGCTTCCAAGGCATCGATGGTATTGGCGAAGGTGGGCGCCGCCGGATTGGTTGCGATGGCCTCAACCTCGGCACGATGCTCGCCGAGCGCGCGATCAAAGGCTGGGCCGAAATGCTCAGGCCTGATCGTGCTGAACGGGGCAATGCCGAAAGGCGTGGTCCAGGGGGCGAGGAAGGGATCGTCGAGGAGCTGTGTCATGGCACTTATGTGCCCTTGCGCGGCGCCGTCGGCAAGGGCAGCCGTTAGCGCGGTTTGTCGTCGCGGATGGCCGAGGAGGGCTCCTCCGCGCGCTCTCGCGCCTGAGCTTTGCGTCGCTTCAGATTATCCCGCAGAGCAAGGGCCAATCGTTCCGCGCGGCGTTCAGCTGCGGTGGGGGCTGGCTTCTTGCCGGTCTTGGCCGGCGGCTCTGGCTTTTCAGACATTGGTCGATGTTGCTAAAACAAGCTCACGGTGGCGATCAAGGGCGCAAATGACAATGTCTTGCCTTTCACTCGGCCTGTGACCTTGCATCGGACCGGTGCGTGTGGCAATGAGGCGCCCGCTTGGTGTGGGTGCACTCATCCCATATCCCTTGCCACAATGGCCTCCGGTCAAGCGCTTCTCCTGAAGCACTCAAGACCCATAAGCCCTTGTAAAGGTCGAGGGGTTAGAGTTCGCGAATCAAGCGGGCATGGCCTAAGCTGCGGTAGCTCAGTGGTAGAGCACACCATTGGTAATGGTGAGGTCGAGAGTTCAATCCTCTCTCGCAGCACCAGCCACTCTCACCCGAACCGACGAATTTCCGGTTCTGACAGAGAAGGCTGGCGATTTCCGGGGTTTAGGCAAATTCCCGTGTCTCAGAGATAGCGGAAAACTGAGAATGTCGAGCGCTTTGTAGGGCCGACTTCATGGCAGTTCTCGGCGCTCGAGTGGACATTTTCCGAGTGAATCTAATGCGCCAACCAGAGAACGGTTCGAATTTCCACAGAGATTGGTTCGATTATCCGATATGCGCCCCAATGCGGTCATTTCCGTCACATTGGCCACCGCCCAGAAGCGGACGTGAGCGCTAGCCTCACATCCGGGCAGCTTTACTGGGCTGAAAACGTCACGCTCACACCCCGCTGCCAAAAATAAGCCTGCATCAGTTTGCGGCCCGAACGGTTGTTCTGTGCCAGCCTGGTCGGATCGAACACGGCCTC
>JBAWYY010000262.1:0-4427 GCA_037143285.1 Alphaproteobacteria bacterium
AGGCGTGAGTGTCGCGAGCGGCAAGCCGGTGGAGCCCGTCACCAGGTCAGCAAACACCCATGTCTTGGACCGCCGGACATGAGTGAGATCGAGAAACCGCGTGTGGCCGTGGCGCTTGCCTATGAGCATGGCGTGGATGCGGCGCCGCGCGTCACTGCCAAGGGGCGCGGGCTCATCGCCGAGCGTATCGTGGAGTCGGCGCGCGAGCATGGCGTGACCATCGAGGGCAATCCGATCCTGGCAGAGGCCCTGTCGGGGGTGGAACTCGACCGGGAGATCCCGGAAGAACTCTATCGCGCGGTCGCCGAAGTCATCGGCTTCGTGCTGCGCAGTTCCACGCGGATGCGCAGCTGACGCTTTAACTGAGGATCGTGCCAACAGCGAGCTTCGCGCCGCGCATGAAGTCTTCAGCCGACATCGCTTTTGAGCCGGCGCGTTGAACTTCAATGAGCCGGAGTGCGTCGCTTCCGCAGGCAATGGTCAGCCGCTCGTCCAGAACCGTGCCCGGTGCGCCGGACGCGACGACCGGCGTGGACCGGATCACTTTGACGCGTTCCATGCCTTTGCCGAGATCCGCCTCGAACCAGGCACCAGGAAAGGGCGAGAGCCCACGGATGTGGTCGTGCAGCACGCGGGCCGGCTTGTCCCAGGTCAGACGCGCCTCGGCCTTTTCGATCTTGGCGGCATAGGTGACGCCCTCAGTCGGTTGGGGCGTGGCGGTAAGCGACCCCCGGCCGAGCGCCGCTAGCGCACGGACCATCAGATCTGCACCAAGCGGGGCCATACGGTCATGGAGTTCGCGCGCGGTCATGTCCGGGGGAATGGCGATCACTTCCATCATGGCAACGGGGCCGGTATCGAGCCCCTCGTCCATGCGCATGACCATCACGCCGGTTTTCTCATCTCCCGCAATGATCGCGCGCTGAATGGGGGCAGCCCCACGCCAGCGCGGCAAGAGCGAGCCATGCAGGTTGAGGCAGCCTTCGCGGGGCGCATCAAGCACCACTTTCGGCAAGATCAGGCCATAGGCGACGACCACGGCAACATCGGCATCATGGCCAGCGAAAACCGCCTGCGCTTCGGGGTCGCGCAGCGTGCGCGGCGTATGGACCGGAATGGCAAAGCGATCGGCCAAGGTGTGGACGGGGGATTTCACTTCGCCCATGCCGCGCCCGGCGGGTTTTGGCGCACGGGTATAGACCGCGACAACTTCATGACCTTGGCCGATGATTTCGGTCAGGGTGGGCACGGCAAAATCGGGCGTGCCCATGAACACCACGCGAAGGCTCACGCCGTGCCCTCGCGCTTGGCCGCTTTCACGACCTTCTTCCAAAGGCGCTCGCGCTTGAGCCGCGAGATATGGTCGATGAAGAGGACGCCGTTGAGATGGTCCAGCTCGTGCTGGACGCAGGTTGCGAGCAACCCATCGCACATGCGCTCGATCACATTATTGTCGAGATCGCGATAGCGCACCGAACAGCGGGCCGGGCGATCAACAAGCTCGTAATATTCGGGGATCGAGAGGCAACCTTCTTCATAGGTCGCAATCTCATCCGACAGCCAGGTGATCTCGGGATCGATCAGCACGATCGGCTGCTTGGGCTCTTCCTTCCGGGCGATGTCGATGGTGATCACGCGCTTCGGCACGGCGATCTGGATCGCGGCGAGACCAATGCCGGGGGCGAGATACATGGTCTCGAACATGTCGTCCACGAGGGCTCGCACGTCCGGGGTGATCGGACCGACCGGGTCGGAGACGCGTTTCAACCGCGCGTCGGGAATGGTGATGATGTCACGTAACGCCATAAACGGCACATAAGGGCGCGCTCGCGCGTGGTCAATCGTCCGAACTACGATCCCCGCCTTGCTCGGCGCTGTTCTTGATGGCATTCAGCCCGACATGCTGCCGATCATTTACTTCGTTCGCCATGGCGAGACCGACTGGAATGCCGAGGGCAGGCTCCAGGGTCAGAAGGACATCCCGCTCAACGATCTCGGCCAGGTTCAGGCCGCCGAAGTCGGCGCCATCATCGCCCATCTTGCCGCCAATCCGCTCGGGCTTGCCTATTGGTCGAGCCCGCTGACGCGCACCAGCGAGACCATGAGCATTCTGCGGACTGTGCTTGGCTTGCCGGCCAGCGCCTTTCAGGTGGATGACCGCTTGAAAGAGCTCACCTTCGGTCGGTGGGAGGGCTTTACTTGGCCCGATGTTGAGGCCACCTGGCCAGGGCTCGCCGCCCGACGTTTGGCGGACAAGTGGAATACCGCGCCGCCCGAGGGCGAGAGCTATGCCATGCTCAGCGAGCGGATCATGGGCTTCTTGCCCTTGATTGATCGACCGAGCGTGGTCGTCTCCCATGGCGGGGTTGGCCGTGCGCTCATGGCAATCATCGGCGGCCTCCCGGAGGATGAAGCCGCCGCATCAACCGTGCGGCAAGGCGTCGTCTATGTCTTTGAGGGCGGGCGCGTGCGCGTCGCGAGCTAGGGTCCTTGGACGAAGGCCGGGCTCAGTTGGTGCCCAAAAGCCCGAAGAGGCTACGAGCGGTCGGCGCGCGCGGCCGACCATTGGCCGGCTCCCAGGGGCATTGCAGGAAGGCGCGTGTCGAGGTCTCGTCCATATTGGGCGAGAAGCATTTCGGTTTCGTGCCCGGTGCCAGGGTGCCGCGGCTTGCATGCAGGATCAGCACGCGGTCCGTCGTCTCATCGACAATTGTGGGCTGCGCGTGGGCGGCGAGCGGCGCAAGTGCTAGAACTGCGACAAGAGCGAAAATGATGCGCATGGGACCTCCCGATGAGGCCTTGATCATAGCCGCTTCGGGCGACCGCGTCACCCCACTGGACCATGTTCAAGGGCCCGCTGGATGTGATCGGCAAGGCGCCGGGCGGGTGGGCTTAAGGGATCGACAGTCAGAAGCGCGATCTCGGTGTCGTGCAGTTCGGGAAGGCCATCGGCATCATCGATTACAACCACGTCCGCGGGGACCATGTCCTTCGGCAGCACGGTGACACCTAAGCGTGCCCTGACCGCCGCCAAGGCGCCGGCGAGCGAACCGCAGGTATAGGCAACGCGATAATCGCGGCCACAGGCCTCAAGGGCGAGCGTTGCGCGCTTGCGGTAGACGCAAGGGGCAGGCGAGACAACGAGGGCCAAGGTCTCCGGGCCGCGCACCACATCATGGTCGGCTGCGACCCAGACCAGCGGCTCTCGCCAGACGCGCAGGCCCGTTTCCGGATTGGTCGGCTCTCGCTTCACCAAGACCAAGTCGAACGCGCCCTCGCGGAAGCGGTCGAGCAGGTTGAGCGTCAAATCGCAGGTGACCTCCAGCGCCACCTCCCGATGCGAGCGGGCAAAGCGCGAGAGCACCTGGGGCAAGTGAGAGGTTGCAAAGTCCTCCGGCGTGCCGAGGCGCACGAGCCCTTGCAGATGGGGTTCCACGACGCGCGCCACCATTTCATCGTTCATGGCGATCAACCGACGGGCATCCTCGATGAAGGTCTCACCTTCTGGCGTCAAGCGCACGGCACGCGGCGAGCGCTCCATCAATTGCCGCCCTAAGGCCTCTTCCAGACGCTTGATCTGCAGCGAAATGGTCGACTGATTGCGCAAGAGCCGCTCGGCCGCTCGCGTGAAGCTCTTCGTCTCCGCGATCGTGACGAAGGTACGGACAAGATCGATGTCGAGATTGGTGAGCGGCATGATCGGGGGTTCCGGCGGAGCGGTATTGGCTTCAGCGGTTATGGAACTGGCATTTATGATGTCAATGATACCGATCGTTTGAATGCAAAACACTGATTGTGATCGGCGGGGCTTCCTTGCGAGGGCCTGCCGCCTCGTGTAGACGGCGCCAAACCTGATTGGAGAGTGCTGTTCATGACCGCTACCCGCTTTGATGTCGCCGGCATCGGCAATGCCATTGTCGACGTGCTTGCCCGCACCGACGACGATACTTTGGCGCGCTTGGATGTGCCGAAGGGCGCGATGATGCTGATCGACGAGCCACGCGCCGAGGCGATTTATGAGGCTATGGCGCAGACGGTGGAAATGTCGGGCGGCTCGGCGGCCAACACCATTGTCGGTTGCGGCATGCTGGGCTTGAAGACAGCCTTTGTCGGCAAGGTGCGCGGCGATGCGCTCGGCCGTTCCTTCAGCCATGGCATGGGGGCGGCTGGTGTCCATTTCGCCACCAGCCCGGCGAGCGAAGGTCCGGCGACTGCGCGGACGTTCATTCTGGTCACGCCGGACGGCGAGCGCACGATGAACACCTATCTGGGTGCTGCGCAAAACCTGAAGCCCGATGACGTCGATGCCGAGACCATTGCGGCGGCTAAGGTCACCTATCTCGAGGGCTATCTCTGGGATCCGCCGGCGGCCAAGGAGGCCTTCTTGAAAGCTGCGACGATCGCCCACGATGCCGGGCGGCATGTGG
>JBAWYY010000263.1:0-4408 GCA_037143285.1 Alphaproteobacteria bacterium
AGCGAGCCGTCAACGGGTGAAGGCCGTCGCGAACTGAGCGACCGGGCGAAGAAATCAGAGGCCAAGCGCGACAAGAGCTACAAGCGCTACCACGACTTCGAGATCTCATCGGCCGCTTTCCAGATCGCCATCGTGCTGGCCTCCGCGACCGTCATCACCGGCGCTATGGCGCTCGCCTGGATTTCCGGCGGCCTTGGCCTTATCGGCCTCGGCTTCATGGGCATCGGCCTATTCTCTCCGGGCCTCATCCACCTGTTCTGACGGGTAATTCTCACATCAAAAGACGGCCCTCGGCGACCTCGTCGAGGGGCCAGAGCGGGCGCGAGATCCGGGTATAGGCGTGGTTCTGGTAGCGCTGGCCTGAGGGACCCTGTGTCTCCGCGTGGAAGACCGCAGACGCGATGGGGCCATAGCCGGCCATGAAATGCTGGGCCGACTTTAGGACCAAGATTCGATAGCTCTTCGGATCAAGTCCGACATTCGTGAAGAGCTCGCGCCCCAAGGCCTGCCCACGATTCGCAACCAGAATCACATCGACACCGCCAATACGGACGGCGGCAAGATCGCCGGTGGGTGCGCGTGCGTCGCCGAAGGATTGCCAGCTATCGGGGGCAAGTCCCAAGACTTCGACCTCCGCATCTACGGGCTGGCCTGAAAGGTCAGAGGTCTTGCCGCCGATCCGAAGGCGCGCCCTGCCCCCGACACCCACTGCAAAGCAAGCCGCAACCGCCATAGGGTCCCAGATCGGCGCGACCGCCGCATTCTGAACCCCCTCATTGATGAGCCCATGAAGGGTCATCGTGTTGTCCGAGGCCGATCCCCCGCCCGCATTGTCAGCGGGTTCAGCGATGATCGCAGGCCCCTTCGCGGTATCGGTGGCAAGCGCTGCCTCCAAGGCCGACGGCCAATCGAGAATGGCCGGTGCCGTCTGACCGCGCAGTGCAATGACCTCTTCGCCGATCTTGGTCGCGAGCGCATCGGCCTTCGTCTTGTCGCCCTCGGTATAGACGAGCACGCGGGTGCCCATTTCCGGCACATCGGAATGGGGAAAGCCGTGGACGAGGGAGACGGTGAGCACGCCGTCGCGCCCCACAAGGGCTGAGAGACGATCAACGAGCGACCGGTTCGGTTCGCGCGTTGTCGGAAAGAACGCGATCATCCGGCAATCGTAGAGGGACACCACCGGCTTGATCTCGCCCCGGATGGTTTTCAGAACCAGGGTCAACAATTCCTCGGCGCGCGGAAGAATATCCACGTGAGGATATTCCTTGAAGCAGATGCCGATATCCATCAGGCCGACGCGTTTTTTCGTCATGTGATTATGCGGATCATATTCGCAGCCGATCACGGTCTTGGGCCCGACCAGCGCCCGCACCCGCTCCAGAAGATCGCCCTCACAATCGTCGGTACCATCGGCCACCATCGCGCCATGGAGGCCGAGCAGCACGCCGTCGACCGGGAGCGCTGCCTCAAGCTCGGTCAAGATGCGGTCACGCATCTCCTCAAACGCCGCCTTGGTGGTGAGGCCTGCGGGCTGGGCAAAGAAGGATGAGCCCTCCACCAGCGTGAAACCCTCTTGGCGCGCCCGCTTGCGCGCAACGATGAGGGGAGCAGCACACAGCGTCGGATGCTCGGGATGCTCGCCGGGACCCGCAAAAAGCACGTCCTTATAGCCCTTCAATGCGGTCGGGATCGGCGAGAACGTATTGGTTTCAGTGGCGAGAGAGGCAAAAAACAGGCGCATGGCAGGGTTCCCTGGGGGATCAGGCCATTTGAGCTTGACCCCGGCACTTTACTCAAGTGCTGTCATCGGGGATCAGCCTTGTAGGGATGAAACATCATGGCCGCGCCGGGCAAAGCCCGCCTTCTCCTCAATCCGGCCCTTGATCGCGCCCGCGCCTATGGGCCAGCCGAGCGCGCCATTCTGTCGGTCGAGGGGGCTGCGACCGCCCATGCGGTCATCAGCGGCTGGCCGGGCTATCAGCCGTCCACCTTGCGCGCTTTGGATGAGATTGCTGGGAAAACCGGGGTTGCCTCCGTCCTCTACAAAGACGAGGGTCAGCGCTTCTCCTTGAGGAGCTTCAAGGCCCTTGGCGGCGCCTATGCGGTCGAGCGGCTGGTCGCTGCGCGAGGGAGTGCGGACGGCCTCACCGTCACCTGCGCCACCGACGGCAATCACGGCCGTGCGGTGGCCTGGGGTGCGCGGCGGCTCGGCGTGCGGGCGGTGATCTATATCCACGAGACCGTCAGTCAGGGCCGAGCCGATGCGATCGCGGGCTTTGGCGCCGAGGTCCGCCGCGTGCCCGGCAATTACGACGATGCCGTGCGCGAGAGCGCTCGCGTCGCGGCGGAGCAAGGCTGGACCATCGTCTCGGACACCTCCTGGCCGGGCTATGACACGATCCCAAAGGACGTGATGCAGGGCTACAGCCTTCTTGCCATTGAGGCGGACGCCCAAGGGGCCGATCCGACCCATATCTTCATCCAAGGCGGCGTCGGCGGCCTTGCCGCCGGCATCCTGTCGCAGGCCTGGGAGCGGCTCGGGTCTAAGCGCCCCAAACTCATCGTGGTCGAGCCGGAGACCGCCGGCTGCCTCTTTGAGAGTGCGGCGGCCGGCGACGTGGTCACCATCTCGGGCGATCTTGAGACGATCATGGCGGGGCTTGCCTGTGGCGAACCCTCGCTGCTTGCCTGGGCGCTGCTGTCGCCCGGCGCCGACGCCTTCATGACCATTCCCGATGCGCTCGCAGCTGACGCCATGCGCACCCTTGCTGCCCAAGGTATTGTCGGTGGCGAATCCGGCGTTGCCGGCCTTGCGGGCTTTATCGCTGCGGCGGGCGATCCCGCCATGCGCGCCGCCCTTCACCTCGATCACACCTCGCGCATCCTGACCTACGGCACCGAAGGCGCGACCGATCCTGCGATCTATCGGGAGATCGTCGGGCAAGATTGGACCGCCGTGGAGAACCGCGCCCCATGACCCGTATCGTGACCGTTGCCGCCGCCCAGCTCGGCCCCATCCAGCGCGCCCAAAGCCGCAGCGAGGTTGTCGAGCGCATGCTGACCCTGATGCGGGATGCCGCCCGCCACGGCGCCGATCTCGTCGTCTTCCCCGAGCTCGCGCTCACCACCTTCTTTCCACGCTGGTGGATGACCGATGAGGCTGAGCTCAACGTGTTCTATGAGCGGGAGATGCCGAGCAACGAAACAGCACCCCTCTTCACGGAGGCAAAAAGGCTCGGCCTCGGCTTCTATCTCGGCTATGCCGAACTGACGCCGGAGGGACAGCGCTTCAACACCGCCATCCTCGTCGCCAAAGACGGCTCGATCATTGGCAAGTACCGCAAGATCCATCTGCCCGGCCATGCCGAGCATGAGCCCTGGCGCGCCTTCCAGCATCTGGAAAAGCGCTATTTCACGGTGGGCGATCTCTCTTGGAAGGTCTGGAAGGGTTTTGGAGGCCATATGGGCATGGCCATTTGCAATGACCGCCGCTGGCCGGAAACCTATCGGGTGATGGGTCTCCAGGACGTGGAAATGGTGCTGATCGGCTATAACACGCCGCGCCACAACCCGCCCGCGCCCGACCACGATCGCCTAAGCGAGTTTCACAACCAGCTTTGCATGCAGGCCGGCGCCTATGCCAATGGCACCTGGGTCGTAGGGGTCGCCAAATGCGGGGTGGAAGAGGGCTGCGAGATGATCGGCAATTCCTCCATCATTGCCCCGACCGGCGAGGTGATTGCGCAAGCGCTCACCCAGGACGACGAACTCATCATCGCGCGCTGCGACCTTGATCTCACCCGCAGCTATAAGGCGACCACCTTCAATTTTGCCAAGCATCGCGAGCCCGAACAATACCGCATGATCGTGGAGCGCAAGGGCGCCGTCCCTCCCACGTGACGGCAAGCTGTCATGGCCTCACGCCGGAAACCGCCGCTTCTGGGCCATAACGGCGGCCCACCATTGAAAGAAAAGCCGCATGTGCCGCCCTGGGGTCGTGGCGGCATCAAGACCTTCTTCTCCTGGCGCGCCGCTCATCAGCGTGCCTGGAAGTCGGTGCCGCGCGAAACGATGATCCGTCGCGCGGATAAGGCCGAGGCGCTTGGCCTCTCTTACGAGGAATATCACCTCGAACTCCTCGAGCGCGGGCGCTACCTCCAGGCCGAGGATGTGGAGACGATCGCGGCCATCAAGGCGAAGCGATCGCGCAAGCGCTGAGCGCCTCTGATCCTCAAGTCCGGCGCATCCCTCCTGTGCGCACGCTTGCTTGGTCTTTGCGCTCGCTCTGGTCATTGTAGGCGCATCAGACTGAAGCCCGGAGAGCGACCATGGCGCCTGCCCCATCCTATGATTTGATCCTGCGCGGCGGGCATGTCATCGACCCCTCGCAGAAGATCGACGGTGT
>JBAWYY010000264.1:0-4407 GCA_037143285.1 Alphaproteobacteria bacterium
GCCAGCACAAGGTCTTGATTGCGCATGATCTTTGACACCGCAGCCGCAATCTCCGGTGTGATGCCTGGGGCGAGCGCCGCTAGCCGCTCGGTGGTCGCCGCCGGCGACAACAGCCATTCCCGGAACTCGCCGACGGTGAGTGACGCGACCGGCGCCATCGCCCGGTCGTCGTGGCGATCGAGGATCAGCCTTGTTACCTCGCAGGCCTCATAGGGAATGACCGGCTCGGCCAGGATCTGTTTCAGCGGGACATCGGCAAGCGCGATCTTGGCCGCGACATTTTCCTCCGCACTGGTCGCGGCAATGCCGGCCAGTTGATCGCCAGAGCGAATGGGGGTCGCCTTCGCTAGGAGGTCCTTCATATCGGCGAAGGCGTAGGACGTGTGTCCGACGGTCGCGTGGAAGGGCATGGGCGGTCTGGCTCCGATTGCGCCGCGAACTCGCGAGAAAGGATGACGACAGGCAGCGACTACTCTATCAGTTTAACGAAGCCGTCCACCGGGTCCATGCCTGATCTCTCTCAGGGCCTTGGCGGCGCGCTTTTCCCCCCGAGGGCGCAAAATATGATGAATTCTCGCCGCACGCTTCTGCTCACCGGTGCCTCCCGCGGCATTGGACACGCAACCGTCAAGCGCTTTTCCTCAGCGGGATGGCGGGTGATCACCTGTTCGCGTCATCCATTCCCGGAAAATTGCCCCTGGGATGCCGGCCCTGAGGACCATATCCAGGTGGACCTCGGCTCGCCCGAAGATACCGAACGGGCCATCGGAGAGATCCGCCAGCGGGTGACAACAGGCAGGCTCGAGGCCCTCGTCAACAATGCCGGCATTTCGCCGAAAACCGAGACCGGCGGGCGACTTGATTCCATCCATACCCCGCTCAGCGTCTGGCAGCAGGTGTTTCAGGTGAATTTCTTCTCCTCCATCCTGCTGGCGCGCGGTCTTCTGGCCGAACTCACGGCAGCCAAGGGCTCGGTGGTGAATGTCACCTCTATTGCGGGCTCGCGGGTGCACCCCTTTGCAGGTGCTGCCTACGCCACTTCGAAGGCAGCGCTCGCCTCGCTCACCCGCGAAATGGCTGCTGACTTCGCCCCCCATGGCGTGCGTGTGAATGCTATTGCGCCGGGCGAGATCGATACCTCCATCCTGTCGCCGGGCACCGACAAGATCGTCGAGCAAATCCCCATGCGCCGGCTCGGCACGCCCGATGAGGTCGCAAAAATCATCTATGTCTTGTGCACGGAGACATCGAGCTACCTCAACGGTGCCGAAATCCACATCAATGGCGGTCAGCACGTCTAAGGTTTGAGGCGCGCGGGCCTCTCTCAGATGCCTGCTGCCCCGCCGTCCGCGCGCGGATCATGGGCGCCATCAAGCGTATGGCCGGGCCTCAAGGTGACGGCGCCGGCGTGGCCCATCACATCGGAATAGGCCTCATCCATCATATCGACGTCATGGCCCATCCTCGCCAATTGGCTGATGACCTTTTCGTCGAAGCGGTTCTCAAAGCGCAGCGTCGTGACCGGCGATCCCCAGGTGCGCCCGAGGAGCCAGCGCGGCTGATCCAAGGCATCGGCGAGCGACATGCCGTGGCGCACATGGCGCTCGAAGATCATGGCTTGCGTTTGCGGCTGACCTTCGCCGCCCATGGTGCCATAGCCGAGCACGCGCCCGTCGGAGAGCTTGGCGAGTGCCGGATTGAGCGTGTGGAACGGCCGGCGACCCGGCTCCAGCGGGTTGAGCGCTGCGGGATCAAGCGAGAAGCTCGCGCCCCGGTTCTGCATCAGGAAGCCGGTGGCCGGCGATACGCAGCCCGAGCCGAATTCCCAGTAGATCGACTGGATATAGGAGACGACGCGGCCGGAGGCGTCGGCCGCCCCCATCCAGATCGTATCGCCCTTAGCGGAGGGCTGCGGCCAGGGCAGCGCCTGATCGCCGGCAATCAGCCGGGCTTCGCGATCAAGAACTGCGGGGGTGAGGAAGCTTGAGGGATCGACAGTCAGCCGATCGAAATCGGTCACGACCCGGTCGCGAATGAGGAAGGCGCGCTTGGTCGCTTCCACCAGCCGATGCACGAAGCCGACGCTTTCGGGCTTCACCGGACCATGCAGGGCTTCCAGCCGATCGACGATCCCGAGGATCATCAGCGAGGCGAGGCCCTGGGTCGGCGGCGGCATGTTGAAGACCTGCCCGAAGGAATGGGCGAGCGCGAGCGGCGTGCGCTCCACTGCATAATATTCGGTGAGATCGGTGCGGGTGACCGGGCTCCCCATCCGATGAAGGTCGGCAGCCAATTCGCGCCCGACATCGCCGCGATAGGTATCATCCAGGCCTGAGCGGGCGAGATGTTCCAGCGCATTGGCAAGCGCCGGCTGCTGCATCACCTGACCGGCGGTTGGCGGCTTATGGTCGTTGAGAAAGGTGAGCGCGAAGCCTGGCACACCATGCAATTCGTAGAGCTTTTCAGCTGTCAGCGTCGCCTGACTGCGGGCGACCACATAGCCTTCCCGCGCCGCCTTGATCGCGGGCGCGAGCAATTCCGAAAGGGGCAAGCGCCCGCCTGCGGCCTGCGCCATCTTATGCGCCATGTCCCAGCCGCCGATGGCGCCGGGGACGGTGAGGGCAGCAAGCGGCCCTCGGGTCGGGATCGCATCATGGCCCTGTTCGCGATAGGCGCCGATGATGGCGCCGGCACCGGCAAAGCCGCAGGCCTCGATGCCACGCACGCGGCCTGAGGGCTCGTGGATGAGCCAAAAGCCATCACCGCCCACATGGGTCATGTGCGGATAAACCGCCGCAATCGTGGCGGCCGCCGCGATCATCGCTTCGATGGCATTCCCGCCCTCAGCCAGCACGTGGCGGCCGGCTTCGGCCGCCGCTGTGTGAGGGGCAGCAACAACGCCGTGTTTGAAAGGCCCAAGCGTCATATGCGTGTTTCCCCTGAGTGGCGCCACGATAACCATGGGTTCGCTAAACGCAAGATGCGAGTTTGCTTACCCTACGGGAGTGATTGTGGAATTTTGGACGGCGGGGATTTTCCGCCACGTCAAATCGCCGCAGTAGAGGGCGTTTATTGGCGCATTTCGACCGTGCTGCGCGGACCCATGCTCGTGCCCCAGCCCTGCGCAATCGTGGAGATCCAGCCGGCATAGGGGGCAACGGGCGTATAAACCGGCGTCGAGGTGCATTCCCGACCGGGCTCTGTGGTGCCGCCCTTCAAGACGCCGACGATGGCAAAGGCGCGACCGCTGCGGCGATAGACCGGCCCACCGGAATCGCCCACGCACATGCCGGGGCGCGGTGATTGGTCTTCGCCCGAGAGCCCGGCAAAGCCGCGCCCGCGCACGCTGGGCGGTGATTCCCGCATCAAGGCTTCGCGCAGGATGCCATCGCGGGAGCGCGACCGCTCGGTGGAGCCGAAGCCGGCAATGATGAATTCCTGCCCGCTGGTGCTGCTGGCGCCACTGGCGAACCAGCCCCATCCGCCACCACCACCACCGCCGCCCCCAGCAAGGACGGCCGGGGCGTTTTCAGCCGGAAAGTCGCGGGCGACCTGCAACAGGCCGACATCATCGGTGGCAAAGCCATGAGCGGGGTCAAAGCTTGGATGCGGCATGACGCGCGACACCTGAACCGTCTGTGGCCGAAACCGGCCATCGAGATAGCGCACGCGATAGCGGCCGCGCGACGATACGCAGTGGCCGGCGGTCAAGACGAGGTCGGGGCCAACGATAGTGCCGGTGCAAATGCCTTCCGGCGTATCGATCGCGACCGTCGAACGGCGCGTGCCGGCGGGGTCGCGGGCAGGTTCACCGCGCATGACCGCTTCCGCAGGGGATGCAACAAAGGACAGCACGATCAGCGCAGCCGCGCCCAACTGACAGCGTGCAAGACGGGAAGAACGGGTGCGACCGGTCTGTTGGTCTGAAATCAGTGAAACCATCTGGTTACTTTTTCGGCATGCTGACGCACTGTCAATGAGGCAAGTTCCGTTTATCCGGACACAGCGTTAAAACGCGGCGGGACCGAGGAGAGAGCGTGATGACCGCATTGAGAGTGTTCTATGGCGTGATGGCGGCGGTGCTCACCGGCACGATCCTCTGGGCCTTCACTGCGGCCTCGTTCGGCGCAAGCTTTGCCGCGATCACCGGGGATCCCTGGGGTGTCGTGACCCTGGTCGACCTCTATCTCGGGTTTTTGGTGGCAGCGGCCCTGATCTGGTGGGTGGAGGGGCCCGGCTGGCGGGCAGCCCTCATCGCGCTCTCGATCTTCTTCCTCGGCAATGTGGTGACAGCCATATGGGCCGCCTGGCGGCTGCCGATGCTCCATGCCGCGCTCTCGAAGCGTTGAGATTTTTAGAGATCGCGGGCTTGGAACGTGTTGCAGTTCTGCATTTGGCCGGAGCGCA
>JBAWYY010000265.1:0-4401 GCA_037143285.1 Alphaproteobacteria bacterium
TCGTCAGGCTCATAACCTGAAGGCCGCAGGTTCAAATCCTGCCCCCGCAACCATCAAAACCCTACACAGGCCGCTGCCATTCGCAGCGGCCTTTCTTGCGTTGTCTGCCAGCGCAAAATCCAAAATCGAGGCTAGGCCACCGACAAGGGTGACCTCAGGTTGGCCGCGCGCCTTCCCGCCCTTGACCTCGATGCGCTCGATCAGTTGGCGGATGATCTCCATCGCCTCGGCCCGAGCCGCCTCATCGGTCAGGAGCTTTGAGAGTTTGAAGCGCTACCCGATTTTGGGCCAGCCGTGGCTGGAATTTTCCGGGGTTATGCTCATCTCGGCGGGATTGCCGGGGAGCCATTCGTGAGCGTTATCGGCGTCTTGTTGCCGATCGCGCTGTGAGGCCGGACCTCGTTGTAGTCTCTACGCCAAGCCTCCATTTTTGTCCGGGCGTCGTCAAGGCTCATGAACCAGTGGGTGTTCAGGCATTCTGCCCGGAGCTTCCCGTTGAACGACTCAATGAAGCTGTTGTCGGTGGGCTTGCCAGGCCGGGAAAAGTCGAGGATGACGCCCTTCTGATAGGCCCAGAGGTCCAGATCCCGGCTGACAAATTCGGAACCCTGGTCGACACGGATTGCCTTGGGATAGCCGACGGACCGACAGACACGTTCGAGCGTCGCAACCACATCCTCCCCCCGGTAGCTGAACCTTGGATCGACAGCCGGAGAGAACCGCGAGAAGGTATCGACAATCGTCAGCACGCGCAGCTTCCGGCCAGTCGCCAGCTGGTCGTGAACGAAGTCCATCGCCCAGGTCTCGTTGATCTGCGCCGCAGGCTGGCGGTCCTCGCGCAGCTTCGCCTTTACCCGGCGCTTGGGTGTCTTGTTCCTGAGTTGCAAGCCCATCTCCTTGTAAAGACGGTAGATTCGCTTCGGGTTGACCTGCCAGCCATCGCGTTGCAGCAGGACATGCACACGGCGATATCCGTAGCGGACGCGGGTCTCGCAGATCTCCTTGATGCGATGCTTGAGGTCGGCCTGACCGCCACGCTTCGACTTGTAGACGGTGAGCGACCGGTCGATCCGCAGCGCCGCACAGGCACGCCGCGTCGAGACCTTCCAATCGCCCCGCACCTTGTCGACAAGTTCACGCTTGCGGGCAGGCTTCAGAGCTTTTTTGAGAGAACGTCCTGTAACATCGCCTTGTCGAGCGAGAGGTCCGCCACGATCCGCTTCAGCTTCGCGTTCTCTTCCTCGAGCTGACGCAGGCGCTTCATCTCGGAGGGCATCAGCCCGGCGTACTTCTTGCGCCAATTGTAGAAGGTCGCGTCGCTCATCCCCGCTTTCCGGCAGACCTCGCCGACCGGCGTGCCGTCCTCCGCCTGCTTCAGCACGAAGGCGATCTGCGCCTCCGTAAACTTTGATGCTTTCATGGAACTCTCCTTGTCCCGATCACGGGATCATAAGTGGAAAATTCCAGTTCTGATTGGCCCAATTTTTTGGGAGCACGTCAAACCGTTCTGCGGCGAAACGGCTGTCTCGGTCCTGCGGGACGCCAATTCGAAACGGGTCGGAAGCGCGGTCGTCTTAGTAGGCATCATACGCAACCAATAAACTTTATGCTTAGAGCGGCCGCCCACCTGACTGAATCCTCCGGGATTCCCAAATCAGCGCGAAGCTGATTCTGACGATCTGCCGGATGGAGGCCGGCAGATATGTCGCGAGCACTTTCGGTTGATCTTCGTATTCGTGTTCTTGCGGCTGTTGCCTCTGGCCTGACCCATCGCCAGGCGGGCGAGCGATTTGGTGTCGGCGCGGCCAGCGTCAGCCGCTGGCGCAAACTTGAGCGCGAACAGGGCGATCCGAAGCCGAAGGCGCTGGGCGGGGACCGGCGCTCTGGCCGGATCGAGGCCCATAGCGCGATGGTCCTCGGCCTTCTGGAGGAGACGGCGGACATCACGCTGGAGGAATTGCGCCGGCAGTTGGCGGAAAAGGGTTTGGTGTTCGGCGATGGCACGGTTCGCCGCTTCCTCAAGCGCCACAAGATCACGCGCAAAAAAAGACCGCCCACGCCACCGAACAGGATCGCCCCGATGTCCTGACGCAGCGCGAGCAGTGGTTCGAGGACCAACTCGACCTCGACCCCGAGCAGCTTGTCTTCATCGACGAGACGTGGGCCTCGACCAACATGGCACGCCGCCACGGGCGCTGCCGGCGCGGAGAGCGGCTGCGCATGGGCGTGCCACATGGGCATTGGAAGACCACGACCTTCGTCGGCGCCCTCACCACGCGTGGCTTCATCGCTCCTTGGGTGCTCGACGGGCCAATCAATCGGGACGCCTTCGAGACCTATGTCGCCAGGGTGCTGGTCCCAGACCTGCGGCCGGGCGACGTCGTCGTCATGGACAACCTTTCCAGCCACAAGGGGCCGCGTGTCAGGCAGATGATCGAGGCAGCAGGTGCCGAACTGCGCTACCTCCCGCCCTACAGTCCCGACTTCAACCCCATCGAAAATGCCTTCGCAAAACTGAAGGCGCTGCTGCGCAAAGCAGCCGAGCGATCCATGACCGGGCTTTGGGACGCTATCGGCCGCATTATCGATCTCTTCCCGCCGCAGGAATGCAGAAACTACTTCACTGCTGCAGGATACGATCCAATATGATCGGCGGACGCTCTAGACAATGGCATTGTTCACTCGGGCGCGGATTGAAGCAATTGCGGACGCCTTTGGTCATACTGAAGAAGGCTTGACCGGCTCAGAAATCGGCGGTTTGCTGGAGTCCATTGGTGCTAATGACCCATCGGCGACACTCACCAAGCGTATCCGGCTCTTCAATGCCTTTGTTAAACAGCAGAATCATGACCAGAATCGAACAGCGATTCTCGTATTCATATGTAAAGCGATGAAGCCAGAGCGTTTTTTACGCGATCCACACCGATACGAACCACTTCGAACCCGACTAAATGCGGCGCTCAGTTTTGAGGGCTTGGCTGTCAAAGCAGATGGCACCCTAGAAGCGGCGGAATCTGTGATCCACCCCCGTTGAAATGGTCCACCCTGAAGTATGTCTTTGGACAGAAGGAGGACCGAGAATGCCAAGAAAGCGCCATAAGCCCGAAGAGATCGTCGCGAAGCTGCGACAAGTCGACGTGATGGTCTCGCAAGGCCAGCATGTTGCCGATGCCGTCCGATCGATAGGCGTGACGGAAGTGACATACTATCGTTGGCGACAGGAATTCGGAGGCCTTAAGCTCGACCAAGTGAAACGGCTGAAGGAGGTCGAGGCGGAGAATGCTCGACTTCGCCGTGCTGTCGCGGATCTGACGCTCGACAAGCTGATCCTCCAGGAGGCTGCCCGGGGAAACTTCTGAGCCCCGCGCGCCGCCGGGCCTGCATCGAGCATGTCCGGACTGAGTTGAAGTTGTCCGAACGGCGGGTCTGCCGCGTACTTGGACAACATCGCTCAACCCAGCGAAGGACTCCTCACGGTCGCGATGATGAGGAAAGGCTTACAGCCGATCTCATCGAACTAGCCCGCCGGCACGGGCGTCTTGGCTATCGCAAGATCGCCGAGATGCTGCGCAGCACGGCTGGCTGGGTCGTGAACGACAAGAGGGTCGAGCGGATCTGGCGGTGCGAGGGGCTCAAGGTCCCGGCAAGGCAACCAAAGCGCAGCCGGCTGTTCCTGTCGGACGGTTCCTGTGTCCGTCTTCGCGCGGAAAGACCCAACCACGTCTGGTCCTACGACTTCGTTGAGGATCGAACGCATGAGGGGAGGAAGTACCGCATGCTCAATGTCATCGACGAGTTCACCCATGAGTGCCTGGCCATCAAGATCGATCGAAGGCTCAGGTCGACAGACGTCATCGATGTTCTGTCAGATCTGTTCATTCTTCGCGGCGTACCGGCGCATGTTCGATCCGACAATGGGCCCGAATTTGTCGCCAAAGCCACGCGGAACTGGCTCGGTGCCGTCGGCGCGAAGGCAGCCTACATCGAGCCAGGCAGCCCCTGGGAGAACGGCTTCATCGAGTCGTTCAACGCGCGACTGCGCGATGAACTGCTAAACGGGGAGATCTTCTACTCGCTCGCCGAGGCAAAAACTGTCATCGAAAGCTGGCGGCGATTTTACAACACACAACGTCCTCATGGATCGTTGGGCTACAAGCCTCCCGCGCCGGAAGTCTTCATTCCGGCGAACACCGCGCGGTCGGCTTCGCCACCCCGACCATCTACGCCGCCCGCGCTGGCCCTACGACCCGCCATGCACTAACATTCAAACCGGACCACTCGATGGGGGCCGATCACTCGCCGAGACCATCAACAGGCTTTACAAGGCCGAGGTCATTCATCGGCGCGGGCCTTGGCGATCCTTCGAGGCTGTCGAGTTCGCCACTCTCGAATGGGTCGACT
>JBAWYY010000266.1:0-4399 GCA_037143285.1 Alphaproteobacteria bacterium
CAAGCTCTATGCAGAGGGGCGGCGCTCGCTCTTGGTGGTGCTGCAAGGAACGGATACGGCCGGTAAAGATGGCACCATCCGGGGCGTCTTTAACGCCACCGGCCCACTCGGTGTGAGCGTCACCGCTTTCAAGAAGCCGAGTGAGGAAGAGCTCGCCCATGATTATCTCTGGCGCGTCCATCTTGCCTGTCCCAAACGAGGGACGATCGGCATTTTCAATCGCTCTCATTATGAGGATGTCCTCATCGCGAAGGTGCGAAAATTCGCGCCGGCCGATGTGATCGAACGCCGCTACGACGAAATCAACGCCTTCGAGAGTCATCTCACCAATAACGGGACGACGGTCCTAAAATTCATGCTCCATATCTCTCGCGACGAGCAGAAGGAGCGCCTTCAAGAGCGGTTGGATGACCCGGCCAAGCGTTGGAAATTCAACCCCGGCGATATCGATGATCGGATGCTCTGGGACGACTATCAGAAGGCCTATGAAGTGATGCTCGCGCGCTGTTCAACCGACCATGCGCCCTGGACTGTTGTGCCAGCCGATAGGAAATGGGCGCGGAATTGTATCGTTGCTTCAATCGTCCGCGCGACGCTAGAATCCATGGACCCGGACTATCCCAAGGTGGATTGGAAGCCGGCGAACATCAAAATCCCCTAGGAAAAAAGACAAAAAAGAGCCGGCGGAAAAAGGTCGCCGGCTCGGGTCAAACCCAGTGTGTTTAGTAGGGTGACACACGCTTGCTGTGTGGCGACCAAATTCAGCCAAAAATTTTTCTATTGTGGTATGCGGATGTATACCTAAGCCTCTGTGGTCATTTGACGCACGGTCATTACGTGCTCGCCGGCTCAAGATCGCCTCTTTGCCATCCTTCGCGGATTTCAGCCGCGTAATCAGCGAAGCGGCCCGCTGCAATGGCCGCTCGGGCACCCGCCATGAGGTCCTGATAATAATGCAGGTTGATCCAGGTAATGAGGATCGAACCCAACATCTCCTCTGCCCTGACGAGATGATGCAGATAGGCGCGTGAATAGTCCCTCGCCGCTGGGCAGGACGACGTGTCATCGAGCGGGCGCGGGTCTTCGGCATGTTTGGCGTTGCGCAGATTGATCCGTCCAAAGCGCGAGAAAGCGCCGCCATGGCGCCCGTTGCGGGTCGGCATCACGCAATCGAACATATCGATACCGCGGGCAATCGCCGCCAAGAGGTCATCGGGGGTCCCTACCCCCATGAGATAATGCGGCTTTTCGTCGGGCAAATGCGGCATGACTGTTTCGATCATGCGCAACATCACGTCCTGCGGTTCGCCGACAGCGAGCCCGCCAATGGAATAGCCATTGAACGGCATGGCGGCGAGACTGCGCGCGCTCTCCACCCGCAAGGCTGGATCGTCGCCCCCTTGGACAATCCCGTGCAGCGAGCTGTTCTTCGGCTGTTGCTCAAAGGCGCGCAGCGATCGCTCGGCCCAACGCAGCGATAAATGCATGGCCTTTTCCATGGTCGCGCGATCAGTCGGCAGGCTCACGCATTCGTCGAGCTGCATTTGGATGTCTGCACCAAGCAAGCCCTGGATCTCGATGGAGCGCTCGGGTGTCAAATGATGGCGCGAGCCATCGAGGTGCGAGGCAAATTCGACCCCCTGCTCCGTCACTTTACGCAGGCCCGAAAGCGACATGACCTGGAAGCCGCCTGAATCGGTGAGGATTGGGCCGGACCAGCGCGAGAACTCGTGCAGTCCGCCCAATTGGGCAACACGCTCGGCGCCCGGGCGGAGCATGAGATGATAGGTGTTGCCCAAGATGACGTCCGCGCCGGTCTGGCGGACATGCTCCATGAGCATACCCTTCACGGTGCCCTGCGTACCGACGGGCATGAAGGCGGGAGTGCGGATGACACCCCGAGAGGTCGTAATAGTGCCGGTTCGGGCCTGATTGTCGCGCGCGGCAATTTTGAAGTCGTAACCGGTCACCGGACCTCCGCTGGGAACAAGAGCGATGCATCGCCATAGGAGTAAAAGCGATAGCCTGTTGCGATGGCGTGGGCATAGGCGGCCTGCATCGTCTCGCGCCCTGAAAAGGCGGAGACGAGCATGAATAGCGTCGACCGCGGCAGATGAAAATTGGTCATCAGCGCGTCGACCGCACGAAATCGGTAGCCTGGGGTGATGAAAATCGCCGTTTCGCCGGCAAAAGGCCGGATGATACCGTCCTCGCCCGCAGCACTTTCTAAGAGCCGCATGGCAGTGGTGCCGACCGCTACCACGCTATTGCCGCGGGCGCGAACGGCGTTGAGTTCACTGGCCAGTTCGTCGGTCACAAGGCCCCATTCCGCGTGCATGCGGTGGTCATTGGTATCCTCGGCTTTCACAGGCAGGAAAGTCCCTGCGCCAACGTGGAGCGTGAGGAAGTGTATGCCGATTCCGGCCTGCGCCAGTGCGGCGAGAAGCTCGTCGGTGAAGTGAAGACCGGCGGTCGGCGCGGCCACTGAACCGTCGTGGCGCGCATAGACCGTTTGATAGTCAACCCTATCTCGCGCGTCCTCAGGACGTTTCGAGGCAATATAAGGCGGCAAAGGAATGTGACCGCAGCGCTCGATCTGGCGGTCGAGCGCGGGGCCCTCCCTGTCGAAGCGCAGTGTGACCCCGTCATCCTCTTTGGCGGTGACCGTCGCGTCCAAACGATCATCGGTCGATCCGGCGTCGACCGGACCGAACCCGACGAGATCGCCGATTTGCAGTTTGCGCGCGCCGCGAACGAAAGCTAGCCAGTGCTGGGGGTCTAGTCTTTTATGAAGGGTGGCCGAGACGCTGACCGTTTCGGCGCCCGGGCGAAGCCGTTTTCCAAAAAGCTGCGCCGGAATGACCCTGGTATCGTTGAGGACCAAGACATCGCCGGACCTGAGGATGGTCGGAAGATCCCGCACCGACTGATCCCGCAGGCCTTCACTGGGACGAACCCACAGGAGCCGCGCCGCATCTCGGGGCTCTACCGGACGCGTCGCAATTCTGTCCGGTGGGAGGTGAAAATCGAACAACTCAACCCGCATGGGCCACCCGTTAGCCCGACCGCTATTGGCTGTCCAGCCTTCGAAACGGCGCGATCATCAGACGCAAAATTTTGTTGTTTGATTATCCGGGATGCGCAGGTATCCCTTACGGAACTTGCGCGATTTGCGGTTCTTCGAAAAAAAACTATCCTGGGTAACACGACACCATTTCGATGACACTTGAGCCTTCTGGTCCTGCGGTGCAACTGACAGACGACGATCTCAATGACGAGGTTAAGGCCGAGATTCGAGCGATCCTCGCCCGTATCTTGGCGAGCGACGCTTTCCGTAAGTCTTATCAATTGCAGGCACTCCTCACCTATCTCGTCGACAAAGCGCTGAATGGCCAAGCCGACAAGCTCAAGGGTTATACGATCGGGATTGAGGCGCTGAAGCGCCCGCCTGATTTTGATCCCCAAATAGACCCTATTGTTCGCGTTGAGGCTGCACGTCTTCGCCGCGCGCTCGTCGGCTATTACAATGGTGAAGGTGCAAGCGCGGCATATGAGATCAGGATCGACAAAGGCGGCTATGCGCCGGTCTTTGTGCTGAAAGATGTACCGCTGTCGCTGCCGCCGGAGCAAACAACTCAGACAGCTCGGCCGCGTGCCTTTCAGTTTGGACTTGCCGCGCTCGCTGGCGCGGCGGCAATGTTTGTTCTCACGCAGTTCATTGATCTTGGCATTGGAATTGCGACCCGCCCGCAGCTATTCGCAAGTCCATCCTCAGCCACGGCCACCGCAACTGCCAGCAATCCGCCGCGCGAGGTGGAGCCCTATCGCCCGTTGGTGAATGTGGTCTCTGGCGACAACGACCCGAGTTCGCTCAGCTTGGCGTCGTCTTTGTCGACTAAGCTCCTCCCTTTCGAACTTCTACGTGTTCTCGATCCGTCCGGGGATCTTCGCGCGCAACTTGCAGCAGCCTCCCCTTGGGCTAAGCGCTATGAAGTTAAAATCGGACGTTGCGAGGGGTGCGCCGACGAGTCGCTTGCCTTCTTCGTCACTCTTTTCCCAGAACAAGAACTTGTCGGAACCGGGACAGTCCCGATTTCGCAAATCGGCAGAGAAGCGGGCCTCAACAAAATTGCCAAGCTTATTGCCAGCGACACTGGATTCATCCGAAGCAATTTGCGCCGTCTCAGTGCTTCCAATTGGACGCCATTTAGCTGCGTAGGCTCCATTACCGATTACTTCTTCAGCTACGACGAAGCCATCCGGCAGCGGCTTTTGCGTTGTGCTGACGAGTATGAGAATTCCGGTCTCGATGACGTGTTCTCAGAGATCGTGGTGGCGTACATGGCTCTCGATAAGGTATGGCGCGGCGAGAATGTCGCTTTCAACCTTGCGAAGGCTG
>JBAWYY010000267.1:0-4373 GCA_037143285.1 Alphaproteobacteria bacterium
AGAAGGTGCTGGGTTTCAGCCTCGGCCATGGCGATCAATCCTTCTTCGCCATGCGCGGATCGAGCACATCACGCAGGCCGTCGCCGAGAAGGTTCACGGACAGGACGGTGAGCGAGAGGAAGATCGCCGGGAACAGCACGATATAAAACTTCACCTGCCAGAGCGCCCGGCCCTCGGCCATGATGTTGCCCCAGGAGGGCACGATGGGCGGGGTGCCAGCACCAATGAAGGACAGGATCGATTCCGTGATCATGGCGGAGGCGCAGATATAGGTCGCCTGCACCACCAGGGGCGCCAGCGTATTGGGCAGGATATGTTTCAAGATGATCTTGGGCGTGCGGGTGCCTGAGGCGACCGCTGCCTCCACATAGGGCTGTTCGCGCAGCGACAGCACCACGCCGCGCACGAGGCGCGTGACGCGCGGGATTTCGGCAATCGTGATGGCGAGGATGACATTGCCGACCGAGCCGCGAGTGAGCGCCATTAGCGCCACCGCCATCAAGATCGGCGGGATCGACATCATGCCGTCCATGATCCGCATAATGATGGCATCGGCAATGCGGACGAAGCCGGAAATCAGCCCGATGGCGAGGCCGATGAGCGAGGCAAAGAAGGCGACGGAGAAGCCAACGAGCATGGAGACCCGCGCGCCATAGAGAACGCGCGAATAGATATCGCGTCCCAGCGCATCGGAGCCGAACCAGAATTCGGCCGAGGGCTCACGGGTGCGTTTGGCCGGCGCAAGCGCGGTTGGATCAACGGTGCCGAGGAGGGGCGCGAAGATCGCGATCAGCAGCATCAGCACGAGGAGCAGAGCGCCCACCGCGATGGTCGGGTTGGAGCGCACGAAGCCCCAGATGCCAACGCGCGGCGTGAAGGGCGGCAGCACATCGGGCAGGGGGGCCGCAATCGCCAGGCCCGGGGGAATGGGGGCTTGGATGGTCAATAGCGGATCCTCGGGTCGAGCAGGGTGTAGATCAGGTCAATGGCGAGATTGACGAGCACGTAGACGAAGGAAAAACACAGCACGACACCCTGAATGACCGGATAGTCGCGGCGCAGGATGGCATCGACGGTCAAGCGGCCAAGGCCGGGGATCGCGAAGACGCTTTCGGTCACCACCGCGCCGCCGATCAAAAGCGCCATGCCGATGCCGACAACGGTCACGATGGGGACGGCAGCGTTTTTCAAAGCGTGCAGGAACAGAACGCCGGCATTGCCCACGCCCTTGGCGCGCGCCGTGCGGATATAGTCCTGGCTCAAGACCTCCAGCA
The DNA here is from genome assembly GCA_037143285.1 of Alphaproteobacteria bacterium. GTDB lineage: Bacteria > Pseudomonadota > Alphaproteobacteria > Rhizobiales > Phreatobacteraceae > Phreatobacter. The sequence goes on from JBAWYY010000267.1 coordinate 1,275, forward strand.
TGGTCGCGCGGGTGATGCGGGCGATCAGCGCCACATAGACACAGCCGAGCGCGATGGAGGGCAGGATCAGGTTCTCAAACCAAGGCCAAAGCCCGCGCGAGATCGGCGTATAGCCCTGAACGGGCAGCCAATCGAGTTCGAGGGCAAAGACATAGGCCAAGATGTAACCGACCACGAAGACCGGCACGGAAAAGCCGAAGACCGCGAAGGCCATGATGCCCCGGTCGATCCAGGTGCCTTGCTTCCAGGCGGCGAGCACGCCGATGGGGATCGCCACCACAATCGCCAGGATCAAGGTGACGATCATGAGCGAGACGGTCGGCTCAATCCGCTGCACGATCAATTGCGACACCGGCAGCCCCGTGAAGATGGAGGTGCCCAAGTCGAAGCGCGCCAGACGACCCACCCATTCCCCGAATTGCACGAGGAAGGGGCGGTCGAGGCCGAGATTTTCGCGAATGCGGGCGATGTCGGCAGGGGTTGCCTGGTCGCCCGCAATCACGGCCGCCGGGTCACCCGGCGCGATATAGAGCAGAGAAAAGACGAAGAGTGCGACCACCGCCATGACGGGGATGGTCGCGAGAATTCGCCTGAGGATATAGCTCAGCATGTCCTGTTGCCGATCAGGCTTTGGCCACGTCCCAGAAGAAGGGCAGAGGGCCCTTGGTGATGCCGGTCACATTGCTGCGCCAAGCCGTATAGGTCAGGAAGAAGCCGGGCGGCACAAAGACGACATTGTCAACCGCGGCCTTGTTGAGGCGGCGGATGGCAGCCTTTTCCTCTTCCAGGTTCTTGGCTTCAAACCAGCTCGTAACCTGCGCTTCCACTTCCGGAATGTTGGGCCAGCCGAACCAAGCGCCGTCCCCATTGGCGCGGATGGCGGTATAGCCTGCGGGATTGGTGCAGTCGGCGCCAGCGTGCCAAGAGAAGAAGATGTTCCAGCCGCCCTGGGCGGGCGGGGTTTTCAGCGCGCGGCGCTGACCCGTTGTGCCCCAGTCGGTTGCGACGAAGTCGACGGTCATGCCGAGCTTCTTCAGCATGTCGGCCGCGACATCGCCCAAGGCTTTGGTGACCGGCTGATCTTGCGCCACCACCATCACGACCGGCTCGCCCTTATAGCCGCTCTCGGCCAGAAGCTTCTTGGCGGCATCGAGGTTGCGCGGGCCCTTGAAGACCTCGCCACCTTCTTCGGTGTAGAGCGGCGTGCCGGGGGTGAAGAAGCCCGGCAGCGTCTTCCACAGCGCATCGTCAGAGCCGACGATGGCACGCATATAGTCTTCCTGATTGAGCGCCATGAGCAGCGCGCGGCGCGCCCGCACATCATTGAAGGGCGGGTGCAGGTGGTTCAGGCGGAAGGCGCCGATATTGCCGAGGGGGTCGCCGATATCGACGCGGATATTGCGGTTGCGCCGCAACACCGGCACGAGGTCGGCAATCGGGTTCTCCCACCAATCGATCTCGCCGGCCTGAAGGGCGGCGGAGGCGGTGGCCGGATCGGGCATGATGACCCATTCGATACGATCGACCAGCATGCGCTTGCCGCCGGCAAGCCAGGACGAGGGCTCGGAGCGCGGCACATAGTCGGCGAATTTCTCGAAGACCGCCTTGGCGCCCGGCACCCATTCGGCGCGCACGAAGCGCATGGGGCCCGAGCCGATATATTCGGTGATCTGGGTGAAGGGGTCGGTCTTGGCGATGCGCTCCGGCATGATGAAGGTGCAGGGCGCGTTGTTCTTGCCGAGTGCCAGCAGCATCTTCGGATAGGGCTTGGTCAGCTTCCAGCGGAAGGTGTTGTCGTCAACCGCGACCAGTTCTTCCTGGATCGCCTTGATCATCAAGCCCATGGGGTCGCGGAACGACCAGCGGGTGAGGGAGGCCACCACGTCCTTGGCCGTCACCGGCGAGCCGTCATGGAATTTCAGGCCCGGACGCAGCGTGAAGGTCCAGGTGAGGCCGTCAGCCGAGACGGTTTCGGAGCCGACCATCTGGCGCTGAGGCACGAGATTGGCGTCGACGCCGTAGAGCGTATCCCAAACGAGAGCGGCCGCATTGCGCACCACATATTGGGTGCCCCAGATCGGATCGAAGTTCGCAAGGTTCGCTTGCGGCACGAAGCGCAGCACCTTGGGCGCCTGGGCTAAGGCCGGTGCGCCGAGCGGGGAGGCGGCGGCAAGGGTGCCGGCGGCGGCTGTTGCCTTCAGGAAGTCTCTGCGATCCATGGTTTACTCCTCATTCGACGCTCACCTTGATCTGGTGGCGCCCGGTTGATCGGCAATTGCACAGGCGGTAGGCGGATAATCTCGGTTTCAGCCCCCGGCGTGCGGTCAGCCTATCCTGTCGCAAGCCGCGTGCCATAGGTTTTCTTCCGTAGACAGTCTTTGATCTCAGCGGATTGAGTGACGCACCTCAGATCGATTTAAGCGCTTGCAAGCCGCGAGAGATGGAACTCTGCCATCTCGCCCATCAGCACGGCAAAGCCTGCAGCTTGCAGATCGGCGGTGAGCCGCCCCTTTTCGGCGGTGGCAAGCGTCGCATCACCCGCGGCGCCATCCGGATGAATATCCTGCGCCTTCCAGCCGAAGGCGTGATTGAGGGTCGGGCGCAGGTATTTGAACTCGCGCGTCATGGCGATGGTGATGGGCTCGAACAGCTTCGCCGCGCTCATATCGACGAGATCCGGCCGGAAATGCAGCATCAGGGAGGTCTCGACATCGCCTGCATGGATGCCGTGGACAGCGTCAAGCTCGGCATAGAGGTCTTTCGGTAGACCGAAGGACCGCCAGGACGTGCAGACCGCCAGCATATTGGCCCGAATGCGCAATTCGCGGGCAACGACCCGCATGGGGTCGAGATTGCCGCCGTGGGAGGTGACGATCGCGAGCTTGCGGATGCCGGCGCGCGCGACGCTTTCGCCAATCTCGATCCAGCTCGCAATCGCCGTTTCCCAGGAGAGCGTGAGCGTGCCGGGCGAGGCAATATGCTCATTGGATTTGGCAACCGCTTCGGTCGGCAACACCAGGACCGTCACCTCCGGCCCCACGCGCTCCATCGCGCGATCAAGCATCGCGTTCATGATGGTGGTGTCGACGGAGACGGGCA
>JBAWYY010000268.1:0-4369 GCA_037143285.1 Alphaproteobacteria bacterium
CGGATGGCCACAAGGCGTGGGAACTGGTCGATCGCGCCGGATGCCGGGGCATGACGCTCGGGGGCGCGCAAGTGAGCGAGAAGCATACCAATTTCCTGATCAACACCGGCACCGCCACCAGCAGTGAGATCGAAGCGCTGGGCGAGTTGGTGCGCGACAAGGTGCGCCAGAATTCGGGCGTCGATCTGCAATGGGAAATCCAGCGGGTGGGCCGGCCATGACTCTCCCTAAACTCCATATCGCCGTCCTGATGGGCGGTTGGTCTGCCGAACGCACCGTCTCGCTCAATTCGGGTGCTGCCTGCGCCGAGGCGCTTGAGGCCCGCGGCTTCCCCGTGACGCGCATTGATGTGGGCCGCGACATTGCTGAGGTGCTCGCCAAGCTGAAGCCTGATGTGGCGCTCAATGTCACCCATGGGCGGCCCGGCGAAGACGGCATGCTCTCGGCGGTCCTCGAGATTTTGCGCATCCCCTATACCCATTCCGGCGTGATGGCGTCCGCACTCGCCATGGACAAGGCCATGGCGAAAAAGGTGCTCTCCGCCTCAGGTATCCCCGTGCCCGGTGGCGTGAGGGTCCATCGGCTGGAGGCCGCCGCCCGCCACCTGATCGAGCGCCCCTATGTGGTGAAACCGAATGCGGAGGGTTCGTCTATTGGGGTTTTCATCGTCACGAAAGAGCACGAGCACCCGCCGCAGGAGCTCACCTCGTCGGATTGGGCGCTGGATGAGACCGTCCTCGTGGAGCCTTACATTGCCGGCCGCGAGCTCACCTGTGCTGTCATGGGGACCCGTATCTTGCCGGTTGTCGAGATCGTCCAGGGCAACAGCTTCTATGACTATGAGGCTAAATACGCACCGGGAGGATCTAAACACATCGTTCCCGCAATTCTTAAACGAAATATTTACGCTGACGTTCAAAGACTGACGCTCGAAGCGCATCTCGCGCTCGGCTGCAAAGGGGTCAGCCGTGCGGACTTCCGTTACGACGATACGCCCGGGGGAACCGGGGCGCTCGTCTGTCTCGAAGTCAACACGCAGCCCGGAATGACCGGGACCTCTTTGGTGCCGGACATGGCGGCGCATGAAGGGATCTCGTTCGGCGAGCTGGTTGAATGGATGGTCATGGACGCATCATTGGATCGTTGACGGCGCGGCTCGACCGCGTCGGCTCTGATGCTTTGCTTGCCGTCCACCGCTATCTCCTGCAGCGCCAGCGCCAGCGCCAGCGCGCAGCCGCCGAGCAAGACCGTTACGCCCGCCCGAGCGCCTGGGCGTTCCGCATGCGCTGGCTCTCGGTCACCATCGCCAATTGGCGCATTCCGCGCTTTGCGGGCCTTGTCGCCACGCTTCTGCTTTTCGCTGTTACCGGCCTTTACGGCGCCCATCGCGGCAATCATGGCCCAGCCATTCGTGAGGGCCTGCTCGCCGCAGGCGACCACGTCGCGAATTCCGCCGGCCTCCAGGCGAAATCGGTGCGCCTCTCCGGCAACAAACAAATCAGCCAAGAGGATATCTTGGAGCTCGCCGGCATCGGCCCCACCACTTCGGTCCTGTTCTTTGATCCCGTGGCTGCCCGCGAGCGGCTGGTGGCCAATCCCTGGATTGCCGAAGCAACCGTTCAGAAGCTCTATCCTGACCAGTTGATGGTTCAGGTGGTCGAACGCGAAGCTTTCGCGCTGTGGCAGCGCGCTGGCAAGATCGCCGTCATTGCCGCCGATGGCGCTGTGATCGTCGATCACTTCGATCCGAACTTCCAGCATTTGCCCTTGGTGGTCGGCCCCGGCGCCGATGGCCGCGCCCGCGAGATCGTCGAACTCGTCGAGCGCTATCCGGCTGTTAAAGACATGGTCCGTGCGGCGGTTCTCGTGGCCGACCGGCGTTGGACGCTGGTTTTGAAGAACGGAACTGACGTTCAACTACCGGAAACCGCGGCGGACGCAGCGCTCACACGCTTAGTCGAACTTGATCGCACCAAGCGCCTGATGACGCGCGATCTCTCGCTCATCGATCTGCGCATTCCCGGTCGGGTCGCAGTGCGACTCTCCGATGACGCCTTCCGCGCCCATGAGGCCGCCGTCAAAGAGCGCCAGCGTCAGCGCCGGCGGGGGACGGCCACATGACCAATCCTTTCAAGCATGGCCTAACCCCGAAAATGCGTCCGCTTAACCCGCGTCGGTCCGCGATCCTCTGCGTACTCGATGTCGGCACCTCCAAGATCGTCTGCATGATCGCGCGGCTTCGTCCGCGTGAGGGTTCCGATATTCTGCCCAACCGGACGCATAAGGCTGAGATCATCGGCATCGGCCACACCCGCTCACGCGGCATGAAGGCCGGCACGGTGACCGATGTCGCCAAGGCCGAGACTGCGATCCGCCAGGCGGTCGCCGCCGCTGAGAAGACCGCTGAAGTCCAGATTGATCGGGTCATCCTTTCGGTGTCTGCCGGCCGCATTGCCTCCGAGCAATATGAGGCCCGCGTCACCTGCGCTCAGCCGCGCGTTCAGGACGCCGATATTCACCGCGTGCTGGAAGCGGCATCCGACCATTCGATCCGCCAGGGCCGCGCCGTTCTGCATTCCATGCCCATCGGCTTCACGCTGGATGATGCCCGCGGCATTCGCGATCCCCGCCAGATGCTCGGCACTGAGCTTGGCGTCGATATGCATGTGGTGACGACCGATCTCGCGGTCGCTCGCAATCTGATGCTCTGCGTCGAGCGCTGCCATCTCTCCGTTGAGGCGATGGTTGCGGCCCCCTTCGCCGCGGGCCTCGCGGTGCTCACCGACGATGAGGCCGAACTTGGCACCGTCTGCATCGATATGGGCGCCGGCACCACCACGGTAGCGGTCTTCGCGGGCGGTCATTTCGTTCATTCCGACGGGCTCGCCGTCGGTTCACACCATGTCACCATGGATCTCGCGCGCGGGCTCTCCACCTCGCTGTCCGAGGCTGAGCGGCTCAAGGTGCTGCATGGCGCGGCCTTCGCGACCAAATCGGACGAGCGCGACATCATCAATGTCTCCTCCGTCTCCGAGGACGAGCGCGACCTGCCCAATCAGGTCACCCGCGCCCAGATCGTTCGCATCATCCGTCCGCGTATCGACGAAACGCTGGAAATGGTCCGCGACCGGCTCAATGCATCCGGTGCTGCTGCCGAAGCCGGCCGCCGCGTCGTGCTGACCGGTGGCGGCGCGCAATTGCCGGGGCTTGCCGATCTTGCCGGCCGCGTGCTCGGCCGCCAGGTGCGCGTTGCGCGCCCGGTTGGTGTCACCGGCCTCCCCGACAGCACCAAGGGCCCGCCCTTTGCGGCCGCTGTCGGCCTTACCGTTTACCCGCAAATCGCGGGTCTCGAACACTTTGAGCCCCAACGGCGCTTCTTCGCCGCCACGGGCACCGACGGCTATTTCTCACGGGTTGGCCGTTGGATCAGGGAGAGTTTCTAACCGGAACGGAAGTTTCGGTCAGATTTTAGCACCCGGCGCTTGCCAGCGCCGGTGGACATCAGGGTAAAAGCGTGATGTGGCGATCGCGCGGTGATTCGAACGAGGTCAGCAATGACGATCAACCTCAAACTGCCCGACATCCGGGAGTTGAAGCCGCGTATTACAGTCTTTGGTGTTGGCGGTGCCGGCGGCAATGCTGTCAACAACATGGTGGAGGGCGGCCTCCAAGGCTGTGACTTCGTCGTGGCCAACACCGACGCGCAGGTGCTCGCCTCGTCCAAGGTTGAACGGGTCATCCAGATGGGCCTGCAGGTGACCGGCGGTCTCGGCGCTGGCTCGCAGCCCGATGTTGGTCGTGCCTCGGCAGAGGAAGTCATCGACGAATTGCGCGATCAGCTGGCCGGCACCCACATGTGCTTCGTCACCGCCGGCATGGGCGGCGGCACGGGCACGGGGGCAGCCCCGGTGATTGCCAAGGTCGCCCGCGAACTCGGTATCCTCACCGTTGGTGTCGTCACCAAGCCCTTCCACTTCGAGGGCGCGCGCCGCATGAAGATGGCCGAACAGGGCATCCGCGAGCTCGAGCAATATGTCGACACGCTGATCGTGATTCCGAACCAGAATCTGTTCCGTGTCGCCAATGAGAAGACCACCTTCACCGACGCCTTCGCCATGGCGGATCAGGTGCTCTATTCGGGCGTCGCCTGCATCACGGACCTGATGGTCAAAGAAGGCCTGATCAATCTCGACTTCGCCGATGTCCGCGCCGTCATGCGCGACATGGGCAAGGCGATGATGGGGACCGGCGAAGCCCAGGGTGAACGCCGCGCCATTACCGCTGCAGAAGCTGCCATCGCTAATCCGCTGCTCGACGATGTGTCGATGCGCGGCGCGCGCGGCCTCTTGATCTCGATCACGGGCGGCAA
>JBAWYY010000269.1:0-4365 GCA_037143285.1 Alphaproteobacteria bacterium
CGCGACCAATCATCACCGCATCCTCGCCTGAGGCGCCGAGCGCAGCCTTGGCATCGTCCGCAGTGGCGATATCGCCATTGACCACCAGCGGGATTGAAATCGTCTCACGAACGCGCCGAACGGCAGCCCAATCCGCGCTCCCCTTATAGAATTGTTGGCGCGTGCGGCCGTGAACGGTGACGAGGGCGACGCCAAGGGCCTCCGCCCGTCGCGCGAGTTCCGGTGCATTCAGGCTCTGATGGTCCCAGCCAAGCCGCATTTTGAGCGTGACCGGCACATCGACGGCTTCAACGGTTGCAGCAATGAGGCGTTCGGCATGATCGAGATCGCGCATGAGGGCTGAGCCCGCATAGCCGCCTGTGACGCGCTTCGCCGGGCAACCCATATTGATATCAATGACATGGGCGCCAGCGGCCACAGCCACGCGCGCCCCCTCACCCATCCAATGCGGCTCGCAACCGGCAATTTGAACGACGTGGAGATCGAGGCCCGTGCCCTCAGCCCGCAGACGGGCCTCTTCATCGCCACTCGCAAGCGCGTCACTGGGCACCATTTCTGAAACGACCCACCCGATGCCGAAACGAGCAACAGCACGGCGCATGGGTGCGTCGGTCACCCCCGACATCGGCGCAAGCGCGACCGGCATGCTGATCGGGTGCACTCCAAGCGCGGTCATGCGATAAGGGGAAGTGGTCGGGGGAACGACCGTGGATGTGCTCAATTCCTGGGCTCTCTTGGGGTGTGCCTCTTGTTTAGACAGCATTTCGCCCCTGCACACAAGATGGGCGGGATGCCACAATGAGGACGGCGTGTCTCAATCGCACTCTTTTGATGCATGAATGGCCTGACGAATGAGCATGATATCTGACCGAGTGGTGGCCCTGGTCGTAGCGGCGGGGCGAGGCTCAAGAGCTGGAAGCGGTGGCCCAAAGCAATATCGCGACCTTGCCGGGAAGTCTGTTCTCTTTCATAGCGTTACGCCATTTTTGAACCATGGCTCAATCGCGGCGGTTCATGTCGTCATTCACGCTGACGACCATGACCTCTATGCGAAAGCGACCGTGGACCTCGCGCGGCTCGGCGAGCCCATCATTGGCGGCGCGACCCGCCAAGCCTCGGTTCGGTTGGGCTTAGAAGCTGTTATACGGAACCATCCGGAAGCTTCACTTGTTCTCATTCACGACGCAGCCCGTCCCTTTGTGACCACTGCAGTGATTGATCGTGTGATCGCCGGTGCGAGGTCGCACGGGGCTGCGGTTCCGGCTGTTGCCGTTATCGATACGATCAAACGGATTGACGAAACCGGGCGCGTGATCGAAACGCCGCCGCGATCAGCGCTTCGGGCGGTTCAGACGCCTCAAGGCTTTGCCATCAAACCGCTGTTGGCGGCCCATCGTGCTGCGCCCCATGATGACTTCACCGATGACGCTGCTGTCATGGAACATGCCGGACACGCTGTGACCGTGGTTGAGGGTGATCGCGACAATATCAAACTGACGAGTGCGGAAGACATTGAAGCCGCCAAAGACCGCCTAAAGGGAACGAGTGCGATGACCGAAACTCGCGTCGGCCAGGGCTATGATGTTCACGCCTTTGGGCCCGGGGACCATGTCATGCTCGGCGGCATCAGGGTGCCCCATGATCAGGGCGTTCTCGCCCATTCCGACGGCGATGTGGTCCTCCATGCGCTCACCGATGCGGTTCTAGGCGCCATTGCCGACGGCGACATTGGCACTCATTTCCCGCCAAGCGATGAGCAGTGGCGGGGTGCTTCGTCCGATCGGTTTCTCGCGCATGCGGTGAAGCTCACTGAGGCACGCGGCGGCAAGGTCATTCATGCCGATGTCACGGTCGTCTGTGAGGCGCCGCGCATTGGCGCCTATCGTGACGCGATGCGGGCGCGCATTGGCGCTATTCTGGGGCTACCGGTCGACCGCGTCGGATTGAAAGCGACCACCAGCGAGCGGATGGGTTTTACCGGTCGACGCGAGGGGCTTGCCGCGCTTGCCGTTGTAACGGTGCAAATTCCCGGAGGGGACCTTGCTTAGCGCTGCAATCGAAAAGCTCGCAACCGAAGTTCTCGCCCAAGCCCGCAGGGCCGGCGTGATGGTGGTCACGGCAGAAAGCTGCACTGGGGGTTTGGTTGCCGGCGCACTCACAGCGATTGCCGGATCATCCGATGTGGTCGACCGCGGCTTCGTGACCTATTCGAACGAGGCTAAGCGCGAGATGCTGGGCGTGCCCAGGGCTGTTCTCGACGCCCACGGCGCCGTATCTGCCCAGACCGCGCGCGCCATGGCAGAAGGCGCCCTATCAGGGTCCCGCGCGGGAGTTGCCGTCTCGATCACGGGGATCGCCGGTCCCGGTGGCGGTTCGGTTGAGAAGCCCGTGGGCCTCGTTCACTTTGGGCTTGCGCGCCGGGGTGCTGCGACCATCACGGTTGAAAAGCGCTTCGGCGACATTGGCCGCGACAAGGTGCGTGCCGAGAGCGTTCTGGTTGCCCTCGGCCTTCTCAGGGATGGGGCGATTAGCGCCAATAATGACGTTTGATCGCACCGAGGACGTTGGAATAATCATCGGTCCAGACGCGCGTGCCATTGGCACCCTGATCACTCCAGCCGAGGTCGGGAACGAGAGCGCCGAAATCATCCGATTTCTCGGCGAGAACGGCCGTGGTCGACGCGAAACGGAGCTCTGCGAGCTTCTCGGGCGTTGAGAGATAGTGCATCACGCGCGCCTTCATGCCGGCGTCCGCGGCCAAAGCGCCCACAACCGAGCCGAGCTCCATATGCCGGTTCGAGATATGCATCACCAGGAGGCCGCCGGGGGCGAGCTTCTTGCGGTAAACCGCTAGGGCTTCGCGGGTCAGAAGATGCACAGGGATCGAGTCGGACGAGAAGGCGTCGATGACGAGCACGTCATAGGCAGCCTGGGGTCCGTCAGCGAGGGTCAAGCGGGCATCACCGAGCACAACCGGCATATCCGGGGCGCAGCGCGGCAGGAACGAGAAATGCGAGCGGGCAAGACGCGCTACTTCCGCGTCGATCTCATAGAAGCGCCAATCGTCACCGGGCTGGCGATAACAGGCAAGGCTGCCGCTGCCGAGGCCGACGGCGCCGACGCGGATCGGGCGGCCGAGACGCTCACGTGTGGCTTCGATGGCGCCGGCAAGCGGGCCGTCCTTGTGGTAATAACTTAAGGGTTCGGGCAGACCAGTTTCAGGCTTGCCAGCGGCGTCCGTTAGGCGCTCGACGCCGTGATAGGTCGTACCATGGGTCAGAAGCCGGTAACGGCCATCTTCGGTGACGACGATGCGGTGGACGCCGAAGAACGAGCGCACCGACACGGTGTCGCCGGTATCAATGTGGTAGACGCGGAAGGCACCGAGAGCGAGCGCTAGCATGAGCGCGAAGCGCAGCGGGTGCTCTTTCCAATGAATGGCGGCAATTAGCGCGAAGCCCATGATGGCATAGGCCGTCATCGACAAGGCCTGGGTCGCGGCAAGGTTAAACAAAGCACCGGGCAACAGCGCGAGAACAAGAATGCCGAACATCGCGTGTGCGATGCGGTCGGTCTTCAGCGCTTCCAAGCTCATACCGGGACGGCAGAGCATCGCGACGACGACAAGGAGCGGATATTCCAGCACCCAGTTGAACAGGTGTGGAGCGGCGAGGCCCGCAAAAATGCCGCCGAGCACGCCACCGAAGGACATCCAGAGATAGAACGCGGTGAGTTGGCGGGCGATGGGGCGGCGTGCCGCAAGCTCGCCATGGCAGACCATGGTGGTCACGAAGAAAGCGGCGAGGTGCAGGACGATCTGTGCGGCAATGGAGCCGATCAGCGTCGGCACCGCGATGGAGAGCGCTAATCCAACAATAAGGATCGGCTGGACCGCGAGCATCAAGCGATGGGAAATGACGGGCTTATCCTGGAACACGACGACGAATGTCGCGAGGAACAGCCCGAGCGGCAGCACCCAAAGAAAGGGGGCTGCAGCCACATCGGTCGAGAGATGCTGGGTGACGGCGACCAATAGCGCGGACGGCACGAAGGCAAGGCCGATCCAGGTCAACACGCGAGACAGTGTCGGTGCGGGAGCCGCCTCCAGCGCGTGATCGCTATCCCTAACTGCTGCGGCGGCCCCCAGCCCGCGAACCAGGATGAGGCCCGACATTGCGATGAAGCCGATCAGGATGTGAAAGCCGAGCGTCCAGGTGCCGGTCTGTTGCGGCAAGGTCGAAAGCGGTTCAGCGATGAACGGATAGGCAAAAAGCGCCAGGAACGAGCCGATATTCGAGGCGGCATAGAGAACGTAGGGGTTTTTGGCTTGGGGATGGCCGGTGCGCGCAAACCAAGCTTGGAGCC
>JBAWYY010000270.1:0-4358 GCA_037143285.1 Alphaproteobacteria bacterium
GAAACACCGCTGCCGCCTTGCCCCGCGCTGACCTGCTACACCCCGGCGTCGCGCAATACTTCCGCGAGGCAGGGATCAGCGGCTGACGGGTGCCGGTGCGAAGAGCTTGATCACACCGAGTATGACCAGCGCGAACAGCGCAGGACCAATCGCCAAGAATGACCCGACCGCCGCAAGCCCGGCCGCAGCCGCCCAAGCGATTGACGAGAACGCCTCCGCAATCGTCGAAAGTCGCGATGCCGTCTGCCGACGCCGGAACGCTGAGCGCTTGGCGGTTGATCGGAACATCAACTGAATGGCCGTCGATCCAGCGGCCGCGAAGAGAATGAAGAGCGCTGCGACGACACCAGCCTGAAGCGACAGCGCCGAGAGGCCTACCACCAGCGGCGCAAGCGGCAGGCCGACAGCGATGAACACCGCTTCGATCTTGGCCCAGAGCACCAAGCCGGGTCGAACCGGGGCAGTTGCCACAAGATCGGGAGCATCTTCGCCTGAGATCGCCAGCCAGGCAAAACCGCCCGCTAACTGGCCTGCGGCCATCACGACAACAGGCACGATGAGCGGAGCGGGGTCAGCCCCTTCGCCAAAGCTGCGCCATAGAAGTAACGCTGGCGGCAACAGATAGAGTATCTGCATAAGGCACTGCGACATCAACCAGGGAACGTGTGCGAGGAGCGCCAATTCCTTCGCGCGCAAGACGGCGCGTGCCCCACCAGATGAGAATGGCACCGAAACCCAGCTCTTATGCCCGGTACGACGCACCGCACCCGCCGCGGCCACCACGTGATCCGCAAAGCCGCGGGAGGCCACAACGATTGTCGAGCCGAGAAGGCCAAAGGCGATCGTCAGGACAACTGCAAGAGCAAGCCCATCGCCTGTAGCGGCCCGGACCGGGAGCCAAACGAGACTGTCGAGCGCAGGAGCGGCCTGGAGTGTTGCCTCGGCTGTTAGAACACTAAAGCGATCTAAGCCCTGAAACCCAACAATAGCGGCGACTTGAAGCCCGATTACAATCGCGCCGCCGACGATCGCAGCGACGATTTGAGCGACCAGCCGCGTGCGCCGCGGGCCCAAGATCCGGAACAAGATCAGGGTCGATGCAATCGCGACCGCCCCAGATGATGCGCCCATCGCGACCAGGACTGCATAGCCGGCAATCCATCCCGAGCCACCAGCGAGAACAAGCATGGTCACAAAGGGAGCAAGCATCAGCACTGAAAGGCCAGTGCCGGCGCCTGCGATGATGGCAAGGCGCAGCGCGAACACAAAGCGTGCGGGCGCGGGTGAGGAAAGGACTAAGTCAACGTCCCCGCGCGAATAGAGCACGCGCGTGACTGACTCCATCGCCTGGGACAAAAGCAGCATCCAGGCCATGGCGCCGATACCGGTCAGCAGCACATAGCCCTGCACATCAGGCCTATCGGCAAGGCCCGCAAGCGGTTTGACGATGATCCCCGCGACAAGGTGGAGCAAAGCAAACACGAGGCTTGCGACCACCACGCCAACGACGACACCACGCGGGCGCCCTTTGATCCACCAAAGCCATTCACGCCAGACGAGACGGCCTTCGTGACGGACGAAAAAGGAAAGGGTTGCCGGGGTCACGCAGCAATCTCGGTATCTTGGGCAGCCACCAGATCGAGAAACACATCTTCTAGCGTTCGACCTTCGCGTCCGGTCTCGCGGGCAAGCTCGGCAAGCGTCCCCTCGGCCACGAGACGACCACGGACGATGATCCCGATACGCTCGGCCATGCGCTCAGCGACTTCAAGAATATGCGTGGTGAGGATCACGGTCGCGCCCGCACGGACGCGCTCAATGAGCACATCCTTGACCAGTCTTGCAGAGCCCGCATCAAGGCCCGTCAAAGGTTCGTCCAGAATGATGAGGCGGGGCTGGTGCACCAACGCGCCCGCAAGCGCCACCTTCTGGCGCATGCCCTTGGAAAAGCCTTCGCAACGCTCTTGACCGTGGGGCCCAAGGCCCAAGAGATCCACCAGTTCCTGGGCGCGGCGCTCGGCGAGCTTTGCGTCAACACCCCAGAGGCCCGCGACGAAGGCGAGGTATTCCAGCGGCGTCAGCTTGTCATAGATCATCGGCTCATCGGCAACCCAGGCTACCTGGGCCTTGGCTGCGACCGGATCGCGCAAGGCGTCGATCCCAAAGATCGATATTGCGCCGGCATCCGGCCTCAGCAGACCCGCAACCATCCGAAGCGTCGTGGTTTTGCCCGCGCCATTCGGCCCGAGCAAGGCATAGAACTCACCCGCACGAACGGTAAGGTCTAGCCCCTTCACGGCGGGGCGATCAAAGCTTTTAACGAGGCCAGAAAGGCGAAGGGCTGGTTCTGTCACGAGACGGAGGCTTTCTAATGGGTCTTGCATGACCTCATCAGACCTCCCTTGAGATGCCGTAAACCGCCGTGGTTAATTGGTAAAATTATGCTGCCGAAAAAAGAGGCTTAGGCGCGCAGACGGGTCTCCGAAATCTCATTCGTCAAGAGTTCGGGCGGCAGCGTAAACACGTCGCGGCGATAGACAGTCGGTGTCGCAGGCCCCTGAGGGATCAAAAGCTCATCACCGAAGAGGGGGTGAGCACGAGGATCAAAAATCGATTTCACCCAATCGATCACCCGCCGGACATGGGGAAGTTCGCCAATCGAGCGGCGATAGGCGAGATGGAGGTCGATCGAATAATCCGGTCCCATATCGAGAGGCACAAGGTCAGGCATGGTCGCGGCCAGATAGGTGGGCAGGCACCCAATCCCTAGACCTGCACTTACCATGGCGAGATGGGCCGTGCTGGTGTTGGTTCTGACCGCATCCAGTTCAGCAAACTCTCTAACACCAAGGACGCGCAGCAAGACCGCCTCATCGAGCTGATGAGCGGCCTGCACAACGAAACGATGATGCTCAAGCTCCGCGATTGAGCGCGGCAAACCATAGGTCTCTGCATAATGGCGCGAGGCATAGGGCCAAATATGGATACGCGCGACTTTAGCCACGATCAGGTCTGGGGTCGTGGGACGGGCGTATTGAAGTCCGATGTCCGCGCTTTGGCGGTCCACCTCTGGCACTTCCATCGCGCATTTCAGATTGATTTTCGTCTTTGGTGCGATCCGCCGCAGTTGTGCAAGGCGCGGCGCAATCCAAAAGGCGCCAAGTCCGTCTGTGGCAGCAAGCGTGACCACGCCTTCACTGCTCTTCTTTTTCCAGACGACCTTACGCTGGATCGCTTTGAATCGATCCTGCATATCCCTGACATCTTCAAGGATCGTGAGGCCTTCCTGGGTCAGGCGAACGCCGCTCTGGTTGCGGTCAAACAGCCGCGCCTTAACGCGATGCTCCAATTGATCGATCCGGCGGGTGAGGCTAGAGGCCTGAACGCCAAGCTCGACCGCAGCCGCACGAAAGCTGCCGGCCTCGGCCACCGCAAGGAAGCACTTCAAGTCATCCCAATCGAGCGACAAGCCCCCGAGCTCGTCGTCCCGTGCGCCAGTTTGCGCAACATCATGTTGCCGGTTTCGATGCATCGCGCCCTCCCCGACTTTCATACCCTTCCACCATCGACGTTCGTATGAACATGCCCTGGAGGAAGTGCCCATGCTTGACGCTCAGGCCCGGCCAATCAAGAGCTTCGATACCGTGTCGTCAATTCGAACGGTAGGCAATATCGTACTGTCACAATTAGATGAAGTGCAAATCCCGCAGCTGGCCGAACTCGCGCGGGATGCCATAGGACCTGATATTGCCAGTACAGACGTTTTTAAACGAGTGCTGGAGCACAATGCAGAATGCTGCTGGGTTGTTTACAAGCGCCCAGAAGATGATCCTTTCAGCCATCGGCTCATCGGTTTTACCGCTTTTCTCTTGTTGAACCAGCGCGGCCATGCCGCCGTTCGGCGCGACGCCTTCATTGGCAAAGACCCGGACACCTCAATGCTTTGCGCCAATGATGAGCCGCCCTCCGCGCTCTATTGGTGGGCAAGCGTCGCCCAACGCAGTACTGCCCAGACGCTGCCGCGCGTGGTCCGAACGCTTCAGGGGCCACGTTATCGCAACCTCGATATCTACACTCGCCCCGGCACGCCTCACGGTGCGCGGATCATCGCCAATCTCGGCTTCGAACCTGTCCTGCCCGGACGCACCGGGGCGATCGGCGACCTGATGGTCTATCGGCGCATGGCCGCCCTTCGCTTGGCTTCGTGAGGTCGCGACCATGCAAGCTCCCGCTCCCATTAGGCTCGACATTCGATTGGCCCGCGGCATGGACGATCTCGCGCGCGTCTTTGCGGTTCGCTCGGCAGTTTATGTCGGCGAAGAGGCCTGCCCCTATGACGAAGAGTTCGACGACAACGA